>JBJOHE010000277.1:0-5732 GCA_046047895.1 Planctomycetota bacterium
ATTGCTTCGTCGTCGAGCCCAATCACTGTAAGCGGGACGCCGCAGTATTACACTTTCGCACTGCCCGCATCATTCGCGGTCACTACCGGAAACTCGTACTCGCTGGCCTTTGCGATTGACACGGCAGCAGACAACGACTTCCGCTGGAACTACGGGAATCCCGTCGCATTCCCGACTGGCAGCAATGGGGTGACGTTTCTTGGTGCTGCAGAAAGTGACGGGACGTCGTGGTCCACTGAGACGGTGATCAAGCCGACGATGTTGCTTGAGGCCGCCGCCGTCCCCGAGCCCTCGACATGGATGCTCACCGGTAGCGCCATCGCCGGCGGCGTCGGCTACCGCCGGCTGCGTCGCCGCGCTTGCTGACGGCCAGCGCCATACCGGCCGCCGGGTTCGCGGGACGGGTCGCCGAGTTGAGCCGAATCTGAGGTAGCGCTTACCAATACTTTTACGGCTTTTCGACGAGTTACAGCTCGCACATCGGCAACAGTTTCACGAGAAGCCCGGCCCCCAACACCGAATGGATTGTTGGCAACGCGGCGAACTTCGTCTCCTCGACAACGGGAGCCAGCATCCTTGGCGACAGCTTCGGGATGTCGTTTGTCGCGAGGAACAATACTGACCCCTCCCCAGTTTCTGTTCCATTGCTCATGAGAGAGCTGGGGGTTGGGACGTTTCCATATTGAAGGCGGTTCGATCGGCTATGTGCCGCCATTGGGAAGCGTCTGGAAAAGAATGCCCTTCGCTCTCTCGACGTCGGTCAACTCGATCGGGAACACCACTTCAACGACCGCAGGCAACGCCCCGCAGGCTGGCTGGATCGCTTCGCGACGATCGTTGGCCGTGTGATGAGCCTCACGGAACCAAGAGGGGGCCTGCTGACGAGTAGCAGGCCAGGACTTCCTGCCGGGGTCCCCGGCCCAGCCGTGCTCATGCGGAACCCACGTTATTTTTGAAGACGAATACCGGGAGCGGCCTGCAGGTGAGTTTTGCGGAGTACGCGACGTTGGCTGACCTTGCGACGAACAGCTCGTCTGGGAGCACCGACATCAATCCTGATATTCCAACATCGAGCTATCTCTTTTTTGATGGCGCCTCCTACTACAAAACCGTTGCAAACAGCGGCTTGGGAAGTGGAACCAATCAAATCGTGCGGTATGGCAGTTACCAAGACCTGGCGACGAATTCGTCTGGAACAACCTTCAACTTCCAGACCGGCGGAAGTCAGGCAAACTGGCTTTTGAGCGACGACTTTTTTGCTGACGGCCTCGGAAACTACTACCGCAACTCAAGCCCAACGAGTTCCGTCACCCAGTACCCGAGTTTTGCCGACCTTGTGGCCAATACGAATGGATCGCTGAGTAATTATTCGGGAACCTACGGGCCGACTGACCGCTTCTTCGCGTCTGAAGGCACGTTCTATCGCACGGCTACGAACGGAACCAACGTCGTGTCATTCGTCACGTTCGCTTCCTACGCAAACCTGCTGAGCGGCAGTTCTTCCGGAACCACCAGCTCAGTTGCTTATGGCGTGGACGACCAGTTTATCGCGGTCCCGGAGCCATCGACTTGGGCTCTTGGACTCTGTGGAATCGTCCCATACCTCTGCTGGGCGGCGCGGCGATCTCATCAGCAGCGGGCCACGTTGCCGGGTGATTCGGCTGATTTGGCCGAAATGGCCGCGATTTCCTCAACTACCTTTCATCCCGAGTTTCCAAGCATGTAATCGGGATGATCGCCTGAATCCGTTGGCTTTGGAACTCACACCCTCTCGGTACTCCAACGCTGTGAATCCAGAGCATCCTGCGCGGCCCGCTGGCGGAAACCCATCGCGTCACGTCGCCGCCAGCCGCGACATCGAGTCGCTTGCCCACATTCCCGGTCGGTAATGCTCCGAACGCTTTTGCATCGCGTCTGCCGATAGCGTAGCCTCGTGCCCAATGGCACCGGCGATCACCCTGCAGTGGCCAACGAGGCGACGGCAGATCATCGGTTCCCCAAGCCGACAGGGGCCACAGGAGCAGATCGCATGGGTGTTGTGCTGTCAGATTTCCAGCCGGTCTACCTGACCGAACTGGTGAAGCAGGAAAAGCTCCGAGAAATATCAATTCGCTTCGCCGAATTCGTGGCCGGTTCGAATGCCGCGTCGGACACCATCCGGACGGCGTGGGAGAAGTACTGCGTTTCCCCCAGGCACGTAGCGTCGCGGCGGATATCCGTGCTCCCGGATGCGGAGGCCGCCAGGGACCCCGCCGACCTCGATTTTGCCACGATCCCCTTCACAAGCATGTTTCCAGCGGAGGCCGGTGGTGCGGACATCGACGATCGGCTGGCGACCTTCCGCGAGCTCGCGCGGACGGCACTGGAGAGGATGTATCCGCACGCGAGCGACGGCCCCGGAGAACTGATCCACGTTTCGACTACCGGCTACCGGCTGCCCAGTCCGGCGCACGAACTGGTCTCAGAGAGAAACTGGTTCCGTACGACCGTCAGCCACTGCTACCACCAGGGCTGCTACGGCGCGTTCCCCGCGGTACGAATGGCCGCCGGCTCTCTCACCGCGGCGCAGAGCGGGCTGGCGGGGCCCCGCGGGCGGGTCGACATCGCGCACACCGAGATCTGCTCGATTCACGTGGCTCCCGACTGCCTCGACGCCGAGCACATCATCTGCGACAGCCTGTTCGCCGACGGCTTCATCCGCTATTCGGCATACACCGACGACGCGTTCCGGGAGCTCGGGGGGCGTGGCCTCGAGGTGATCCGGTATGCGGACACGACGATCCCGAGATCCCTGGACGCCATGACGTGGAGGCCGATCGTCAACCGTTTCGAGATGACGCTCTCGATCGATGTGCCGCGGCTCATCGCCGCCCACACGGAGGAGTTCATCCGCACCCTACTGAAAGACGCCGGCCTCGACCTCTCGGTCGACAAGGGAGACATCATCTGGGTGATCCATCCCGGCGGGCCAGCGATCGTGGACCTCGTTGGCAGCTGCCTGCAGCTCTCGAAGGACCAGATCTCTCTCAGTAAGGACGCCCTCCGCGAAGGAGGCAACAAGAGCTCGGCCACGGTGCCGCACATCTGGGATCATCTTCTGCGCGACGCAAACGTCAGGCGCGGCACGCGGGTCGTCAGCCTGGCATTCGGGCCGGGCCTGACGGCTGCGGCGATGGTCGCACGCGTGGTCTGAATCGGACGCAGCCGGCGGGTCGACTGGTGTTCCCGGAGCGTGTACGATCCCAGGAACCCGGGCCGAAGTGCAGGGAGCCATCGTTTTTTGGAAGCAGAAATGTCAGACCCGGCACCAGCATCCCCAGCACGAGTGGCGGCACGGGTCGACGCGGTGATCCGCGACGTGCTCGGACTCGAATCCGCTGCGGTGCCGGCCAATAGTCGGCTTCGAGAGGATCTCGGCGCCGACTCGGTCGACGCGGTGATGCTCGTGATGGCGCTCGAACGCGAGTTTCATGGCAAGATTGCCGACGAGGACGCCGCGAAACTCTCCACGGTTGAGGAGGTCGTCGACTACGTCAATCTGCGGATCGGCGAGCAGGCGCTCTCATGAGCCGCCGGCGAGTGGCGGTCACCGGCATCGGCATGGTGTCGCCCGTGGGTACTTCGACGGCCGCATGCTGGGATGCTTGCCTCGCGGGTCGGGCGGCGGTCGCACCGATTCCCGACCAGTGGCTGCGATGGAACCGATTTCAGTCGACCGCCTGGGCGCCGCTGCCAACCGTGGATTTCGAGGCGGCTGGCATTCCGCCCCTCGAGGCGATGCGGCTCGACAGGGCAGCGATGCTCGCGGTCGTCGCGGCCGGCGAGGCTGTGGCCGACGCGGGGCTGGAGGCTTCGCTGGCGGACGCGAAGCGAGGCATCTGGCGGCTGGCGGGTATCGATGGCGACCGGGCCGGCGTTTTCATGGGTACCGCCGTAGGCGGCATCACCACGCTGATCACGTCCCAGAACAGCCACCTCCTCACGCCCCTTCTGCCGCTCGAATCCCATGGCGAACCGCAGGCCCCGGATCCCGCGTCCGACGCCTTCGCCGCGTTGCTTGCGTCGCTTCCTAAGCGATTCAACCCGTTCGCGGTGTCGATGATCATGCCGAACTCTATCTCGGCCTCGATCGGCATCCGCTATTCCCTGCGGGGGCCGAACGCCACGTGCACGGTCGCCTGCGCCGCCGGGACGGCGGCGGTCGGCCACGCGTTCCGCTCGATCCGCAGCGGCGAGACCTCCCTGGCCCTCTGTGGCGGGGCGGAGTTCGTGGGTGATCCTTTCGGTGGCGTGTTCCGGGCGTTCGATACTGCCAAGACGCTGGCCTCCGTCGTCGACCGTCCGGAGACGGCAAACCGGCCGTTCGATCGCGGCCGGACGGGGTTCCTGCTCGCAGAAGGCGCCGCGGCGGTGCTCGTCTGCGAGGAATGGGAGCATGCCCGCCGTCGGGACGCCCGGATCCACGCCGAGATCGTCGGTTATGGTGAGTCGTTCGACGCCTACAGCATGATGATCATGGAGCCGAGGGGAGAGCATCTGTCGCGGACCATCAGCAAGGCGCTCTCCGACGCCGGGATCGGCCCGGGCGACGTCGACTACGTCAACGCCCACGGGACCGGCACGATGGTCAACGACGAGGTGGAATCGGCCGTCATCGAGCGGCTCTACGGCTCGCGACCGCTCGTGGGTGCCACGAAATCGCTCACCGGCCATTGCCTGGGCGCGAGCGGAGCAATCGAGGCCGCGATCACCACCCTGTCGTTGCGGGATCAGCGAGTTCACGGTTGCGTGAATCTGGAGGACCCGGTGCGGCCGCTGAACTTTGCCCGCCGGTCGACCGACGCCCGACTCGCCTGGGCCGTCTCGCAGTCGTCGGCTTTTGGCGGGCACAACGCCGCGGTCGTGATGCGTCGGGCCCGGCCATGATGTGTTGACGGCGGTCGAAAGCGGCGGCGGGGCGACCGAGTCGCGGCGGCCCAAAATGGCGGCGCACAACCGAACCCTTTTCGCCCCGCAGAGACCGCTGTGGGCCCGAGGGGAATCCCATGCGGCTCGAGCATGACCTGCCCCATCAGCCGACAGGCGGAGTCTTCAATTTGTAACCGCCGTCGATCGTGCCCGCCGGAAGCGGCTGGCTCTCCTCATTCGGGATCATCACCTCGACGTATGCTGCTCCATCGTGGGAGTGCATTCGATCGAACACCGCATCCAACTCCGCCACTGTGGTCACCCGAGCGCTGAGCCAGTTGCGGCAGCCGAAGGCCTTCGGCAACAGGTGGTAGTTCATCGGCGCCAGGTCGTCATAGGCGTGGCCCCGTTCACTGATCACGTCTTCGATGCCGTAGAGACCGTTGTTCAGCACGAAGATTCGGGGCTTGACGCCGTATCGCCCCATTACAGCAAGCTCATTCAGGGTGAGCTGGTGGGAGCCGTCGCCGGTCACCATCCAGGTACGCCCCGAGGTCTTGGCCATCACCACCCCAAGACATGCAGGCGTGGCCCAGCCAATCGAGCCCCAAAGGCCCTGGCATTCGGCGTTCACGCCTTCCGGCAGAAGCATCTTATTCAGGTGCATCATGCAGGTGCCGGTCTCGATGACAAGGGTATCCTCGGATCGTAGTTGCTGCTGAAGCCGCGGGTAGAAATTGGCCGAAGTGGTGGCATCGCCGGCCTCGCCCACCAGAGGCATCGGCGCCGGGTTGAAACCGTGATCGGGGCAGCGGGCGGTGACG
>JBJOHE010000278.1:0-3050 GCA_046047895.1 Planctomycetota bacterium
GGGCGGGCGATGTCGCTGAATTTTCTCTCCACGAATGTGCTCTTCGGTGAGAAGCTCACTCTCGAGGAGCCGGGCGGCGAACCGATCGATCTCGGGAATGTCGGTGAGGTGACGCGGGTCGATCGGCTGACGATCGACAACCTCACGTACGCCGGGCAGGTGCCCGTGATCCCCTCCATGGCGATTGGCGCGGATGGCGAAAAACTCAACGTCAACGCCGACACCGCGGCCACCGCCGTGGCGGCGGCGGTCGGCGCGGAAAAACTCGTCGTGCTTTCCGACATTCCAGGAGTGCTGCGGGATGTGAACGATCCCGAGAGCCTCATTCATTCACTCACCGCCAGCGAGGCCCGCAGGCTGATCGCCGATGGCACGATCTCCTCCGGCATGATCCCCAAGATCGAGGGCTGCCTCCACACGCTCGAGCAGGGCGTGAAGAAGATCCACATCATCGACGGTCGGCTCCGGCATTCGTTGCTGCTCGAGATCTACACCACCAGCGGTGTGGGCACGGAACTGGTTCGCGACGATGCCGCGGCGTTGGCCACCAACGGCGCGGTGGCGGTCGCCGGCGCCCGCTAGCCCCACTCGTTTCCAGGAGTTGTTCACCGTGGCCACCATCGACGCAACGCATCCCTCCGTGGGGGAAAAGACGCAGGCTGTGATCGACGTCTTCGACCGCTACGTCGTGCCCAACTACCGTCGCTATCCGGTCTGCCTGACCCGGGGACACGGCTCACGGGTGTGGGATGCCGAAGGGGCCGAATACCTCGATCTCTTTCCGGGCTGGGGCTGCAACCTCCTGGGGCACTGCCCCGAGCCGGTGGTGCAGGCGGTGCAGGAGCAGGTGGCGAAGCTGATCCATGTGCCCAACACCTGGTATATCGAACCGCAGGGAGTGTGGGCGAAGCTTCTCTCTGAGCGGTCTTTCGGCGGACAGGCTTTCTTCTGCAACTCCGGCACCGAGGCCAATGAGGCCGCCATCAAGCTGGTGCGACTGCGGTCGGAAGGAAAACGCTACAAGATCATCACGTTCACCGGCGGCTTCCATGGCCGCACGATGGGGAGCGTGTCGGCGACCGCCCAGCCGAAATACCACGAGGGGCTCGGGCCGATGGTGGCCGGCTTCCAATACGCCCCCCACGGCGACCTCGACGCCGTCGAACGGCTGATCGACGAACATACCGGCGGCATCATGGTGGAGCCGATCCTTGGCGAAGGGGGCGTGGTGCCGGCGCCGGAGGGCTTCCTCCAGGGCCTGCGACGGATCGCCGACGAACACGACCTGCTCCTGGTGTTTGACGAAGTGCAGTGTGGCTGTGGCCGCACGGGAAAATGGTTTGGCTATCAGCATTTCGGGGTCACGCCCGATGTGATGACGCTTGCCAAGAGTCTCTGCGCCGGGGTGGCCGGAGGGGCCATGCTCACGACGGTCGAACTCGCCAAGCACCTGCGGCCCGGCATGCACGCGGCCACCTTTGGCGGCAACCCGCTGGCCGCCGCGGCGGGCATCGCCGCCATCCAGATGATCGAACGAGACGGGCTCCTGGCCCATGTCGACACCGTCGCCGAAATCTTCCGGGAGCGGCTCACAGCGCTCAAGGAACGCTGCGACGTCGTGGCCGACGTGCGGGTGTTGGGGATGATGATCGGCGTGGAGCTGTCGATCGACGGCACCGCCGTCGTGCAGGCCTGCATGGATCGCAAGCTGCTGGTCAACTGCACGCAAGGACGCGTCATCCGCCTCCTCCCGGCGATGACGATCACGCCGGACGAGGTTCGCGACGGCTGCGACCGGCTGGCCGACGCGATCGTCGAGGTCGCATCGCGCGGCTGAGCATTCGTGGTTTTTGCAGCAGGGGCCCCCGCCATGCGTCATGTCATTGTTCCCGAGGATCTTTCGGCCCACGAGGTGGAGGCCGTGTTTGCGGTCGCCGCCGACCTCCAGGAAAAATACGAGCAGGGCCGCCGCGACGCCCTGCTCCCCGGCCGGGTCTTGGCGCTCGTTTTCGAGAAGCAGAGCCTGCGGACGCGGGTCAGCTTTCAGGCGGCGATGGTGCACCTCGGCGGCTCCAGCCTGTTTCTCGGTGAAGACACCGGCTTCGCCTCGAGCCGTGAGAGCATCGCCGACTTTGGCCGCGTGCTGTCGGAATACGTCGACGTGATCGTGTGCCGCTCACGGGCCCACGACACGATCGTGCAACTGGCGGCCGTGGCCGGCGTGCCGGTGATCAACGGCCTCTCAGACTACTGCCATCCCTGCCAGGCGCTGGCCGATCTCTACACGCTCAAGCGGCGTATCGGCCGCGTAGCCGGGCGCACGCTCACCTTCGTGGGCGACGGCAACAACGTGGCCCGCTCGCTCGCCATGCTCTGCGGCCTGCTCGGCATGCGGTTCGTGCTGGCGGCGCCGAAGGCCTACCAGTTTGAGCCGGCCTTTTGCGCCCACCTCGCCGCGGTCGTGCCGCAGGCCGAGATCGTGCAGACGATCGACCCGGTCGAGGCGGTCACCGGGGCGGCGGTCGTCTACACCGACGTCTGGGCCAGCATGGGGCAGGAGAAGGAGCGGGCCCGCCGCCTCCAGGATCTGCAGGCTTATCAGGTCAACGAAGCCCTCATGCAGCACTGCCCCGAGGCGCTCTTCATGCACTGCCTCCCGGCACGCCGCGGCGAGGAGGTGACCGACGGGGTGATCGACGGGCCGCAGAGCGTGGTGGTGGAGGAGGCGGCCAACCGGATGCACGTGCAGAAGGGGCTCTTGGCTTGGTTGTTGACGTGACGCCCCTTTCTATCTGTGATGCGCAGGTCAACTCGCCCAACCGGCGAGGGGTCGCCCGTGCCGTTTCGCCGGACGTTCGCTACGGCCCTCCAGCCCTTCGCTCACTCCCTGCTGGCTGCGCTCTCGGCATCCATGCCTCCGCTTGCCATCAAGGCCGGCTCAATCGGCACGGGCGACCCCTCGCCTTGCCCAGGAGGCGCTGGATGCGTTTTTTACCAGACAGCCCCGGGCGCGAGTCCGGGGGCCAAATGATTTTTCTGCCCATCAAACG
>JBJOHE010000279.1:0-3147 GCA_046047895.1 Planctomycetota bacterium
GCGGTGATCGCCCGGCTCGTCGAGCCGCCCCCGGCCTCGGCCCTCGGGCCCACGGCCGAAGGCCCGCTTCCCAAGGGGAAGTTCACGGTCGTCGAGGTGCTCAAGGGCGCCGACCTCGTGGCGGCGGCGGGCCACACCGGCGGCGGTGAGCTGCCGATCGAGACGATCATGCTCGAAGACAAGCCGGTCGGCACGATGTTCCTGCTGATGGGCATGGATGCGGCCGCCCCGGAACTCGTCTGGAGCAGCCCCGTGCGGGTGAGTGAACGAGCCGTCGAGTATCTGCGAAGGCTTCAAGACCTTCCCGAGCAAGGACCCGAGCGGCTGGCCTTCTTCCTCGATCATCTGGAAGACGAAGACGACTCGCTGGCCCGCGACGCCTATGACGAATTCGCCGTGGCACCGTATGCCGACGTGCAGCAATTGAAGGCCCAGCTCGATCCGGACCAGCTGCTGGCCTGGATCGAGGACCCGGCCGTGCAGGCCAACCGCCGGCGGCTCTACGCCACGATGCTCGGGGTCTGCGGTGGCCCGGCCGAAGCAGCCCGAATCGATGCGATCCTCGCAGGGCAGGGGGCCGCCGCCGGGCATGCCGAGGTGCGGGGCGGGCTCGACGCGCTGATCGCCTGTTCGGTCGCGCTCCAGGGCGCACCCGCGCTCGAACTGGTCGACAAACTCTTCCTCGATCGGCAGCGGGGCGGCAAGGACGCTCCGTTCACCGAGACCTACGCGGCGGTGATGGCGCTGCGATTCCTGGGAGAGGAATCCGATCTCGTGCCGCGAGAGCGGGTGCTCCAGTCGCTCCGGCTTCTGCTCGACGAGCCGAAGCTGGCGGATCTCGTGATCGCCGACCTGGCCCGGTGGCAGGATTGGTCGGTGATCGACCGGCTTGTGACCATCTTCAAGGAGGCCAAGGCCGACAACATCTTCGTTCGAGAGCCGATCGTGAACTATCTGCGGGCCTGCCCCCTGCCCGCGGCCGCCGCCGCGATCACGGAACTGGAGGCGATCGATCCCGAGGCGGTCCGGCGGGCGGCCACGCTCGCGGGCCTGGCCGGAATCGCCGCCGCCGCGCCGGCAGCCGAACCTTTGGATGGTGCGTCGGACGAGGATGCGGCCTTGGCCAGCCAGATCGGCGCCGTCCACGGTGACGAGGATCCCACCGATGAGCTGCCGGGCCGCGATGTCGCTCTGGCCCAGCCAGAGCCGGAATCACCCGCAGCGACCCCGCCATCCCCCGCCTCCAACGGCTGGAAATGGGCGGTCTGGGCGGCTGTCGTGCTGGCCGTAGCGGTGATTGCCCGGGCCGCCCTCCGCACCGGCCGCTCGGGCGGTTAGTTGGCCGAATCCCCCGCACCATTGTCGCGAGCTGCCATGCGCACCGGGCTTTTCGATTCACCCTCTCCACCGCTGCGGCGGGAGCCGACCGACGTCGATCTCGACGGCGACGGCTACCGACCGATCTCCGGCACGGCGATCGCGGCGGCAGCCCTGGCAGCCGTCTCTCCGCTGGTGTTCTTCGGCTGGTCGTTCGCGGCGGTGCCGGCGGTGGCGACGGTGCTCGCGGCGGTCGCGATTCGCGACACCCGCCGCCGGCCCGAGGCGGTCGGTGGCGGCGGCATCGCCTGGGGAGCGTTCGCCGTGGCCTCAACCCTGCTGGTGACCGGCCTCGGCACGCTGGCGATCATCTACGCCAACGAACTGCCTCCGGGCCACACGCGGCTCAACTATGCGGCGCTCCAGCCGCTGCCGGGCGATCCGCCCACCGCAGTGCCCGCCGCGGCCCTGGCCCTCGAAGGCCGGGATGTGCTGCTCAAGGGCTACATGTACCCGGGCTCGCGGCAGCGCGGCATCACCGACTTTCTCCTCGTCCGCGACCAGGGCGACTGCTGTTTCGGGGGCAATCCCAAGATCACCGACCGGGTGCTCGTCCGGCTGGCCGGCACCCAGGGCATCGACTTCACGCAGCGGCTGGTCAAGATCGCCGGTCGATTCCGGATCGAACTGGCCGGGGCTCCCGATGCCGGAGGCGGCGTGCTCTATCACCTCGAGGATGCCAGGCTCAGGTAACTCGCCATGCGGATCTGCCTGCGGTTGCTGATGCCCTGCCTGGCGGCCTTGATCGGCTGCGGTCAGCCGACCCCGGCCGACCGGCCGACCGTGGGAGCGGTCGCGGCTGTTCCCCCGGTGCGGTCGGCGGCGGCCCCGCCCCGGGAGATCAGCTTCGACGACATCAAGCTGGAGATGGGAAAAGGGGATCCCTTCAACCGGAAGCTGCTGCCCGAATCTGTCGAGGCCCTCGCGGGACGAACTGTCAGGATCCGGGGCTACATCCTGCCGAGCTTCCAGCAGACGGGTCTCACGCAGTTCGTGCTGGTCCGCGACAACCAGGAATGCTGCTTCGGCCCCGGCGCCGCCCTCCACGACTGCATCGTCGTGCGGATGCGGCCGGGAAAAACGGCCGAGTTCTCGATCCGACCGGTGGCCGTGGCCGGCACGTTCCGCATCGACGAACTGCGGGCACCCGACGGCACCCACCTCGCGATCTATGCCCTCGAGGGCGACGAGGTGAAGTAGCCTCGACCCGGTGCTACGATCCTCGCCGTGACGTCCGACCCCGGCGGCACGCAGGCTAGGTCGCTGCCCGATGTTCTATTGGATCTACGACATCCCCACCTCGACGTTCGCCGCCCTGGCCACCGGCCTGGCGGTGGCCGTGTATTGGGTCGGCGCGATCCTGCTGCGGCCGATCCTCCGCCAGTTCGTCAAGCGGACGAGCGGCGCCAACGACGTGGTCGGCTATGTGCTCTCCTGCTTCTGCGTTTTCTACGGCCTGCTGCTCGGCCTGATCGCCGTCACGGCCTACCAGAACGCCGCCGACACCGGGGCCAACGTCACCCGCGAGGCGGCGGCCCTCTCGGCGCTCTACGAGGATGTCTCCCGCTACCGAGAGCCCTACGGCCAGAACCTCCGCTGGCTCCTCCGAGACTACACCCGCTATGTGATCCGCTACGACTGGCCGCTCCAGCGGCGGGGGATCGTGCCGGTCGACAGCGCCGTGCGGGTGCAGGCCTTCCAGGAGAAGCTGCTCGACTTTCAGCCGCAATCGCCGGCCGAAGAGATCGTCCACGCCGAGGCCCTGCGGCA
>JBJOHE010000280.1:0-2987 GCA_046047895.1 Planctomycetota bacterium
CGGCCTTCCTGGCGGGCAAGCCGCTGCCCTGGCCCCAGATCTTCGAGGAGGGCGGGCTCGACAGCCCGGTGGCGGAGCAGTTTGGCATCCTCGCCCTGCCCACGATGATGCTGCTCGACGCTGAAGGCAATGTCGTCGACCGCAACGTTTCGATCACGGAGCTGGAGAAGAAGCTGGCGGCCCTGCTCGGCGTCAAGTGAGCCCGGTGGCGAGGCAAGCGAGGCGGGCTGGGGCGAATCGGATATGGCCGGGCCGGATTGCGGCTGTGGCGGCCGGCCGCTACCGTTCGCCGCCGACCGGTTGGCTTTGATTTTCCCGCGGCCCCCTCCTTCCGAGAGACGACGATTCATGCTGCTGGCGCTGGCGATCAGTCCGATGTTTTGCGCGATCGGGGCGGTGCAGGTGTTTGGCCTGGCAGCGGCAGCGGTCGCCAGGTTGACGGAAGGCACCCGGCACGAATGCGGCGGGCAGTGCCTCTGCCTCGCGGCGCTCGCGCTGGTCGGCACCGTCTGCGGCGTGGCGATCCAATTCGGCCCGGGCGCCGCCGCGGCGTCGGCCGCCACCCTCGCAGTGATGACGATGATCGCCGTGGTCGACATCGCGCCGCGACGGTAAGGGACTCCTGCCGGGTCTCCCCGGCCCTCCCGGCCGACCCGTTTCCCCGGGGCTTCCGGAGGAATCGGAAAAAAACTCCCCTTCGGCATGACCGGCGGCCGATGAATCCACGGAACCGGGATTCGCGGCCCTGTGGCCGGCGACGTTCCGGCCACCGCCGGCTGGCCTGCGGCGGAGGGAAGGCCGCGATCCAAGCCGAGACCGCACCGAAGGAGTGACGCATGTCCGTTTCGAGAACCACCTACCTGCTGGCCGTGCTGGTCGCAGCCTGCCTCGCGGCTCCCGCGTGGGCCGACGATCTGGCAACCACCGTCGCCGCCAAGCTCCAGGACTCCGGTGCGCTCACCGGCTTCCGGGTGAACGTGAAGAGCAAGTCGGGCACCGTGTGGCTCGAGGGTCGCGTGTCGGACGAACGCCAGCTCGCCACCGCCGTCGGAATCGCCGAATCCACGCCTGGCGTGGAGCGGGTGGTGAACCGCCTTGTCATCGGCGGCCAGGCCCCGGCCGCGGCGAAGAGCGGCGGCTTCGGACTGCCTGCGTCGATGTGGAGCCTCGCCGGCGCGAAGCCACCGGCCGAACCGCGAGCCGAGGCCGCAGCTCCCGCCCAGGAGGGCCCGCTCTCGACGATGACGGGAATGCTGTTTGCCGGCGGTCGCTCGGCCCAGGCGGGCGGCGTGCAACTCGCCCAAGCCACCCAGCCTGCCGGCCGCATGCCCCGAGGCGGGGCGCCGCGACCGATGCAGCCGCAGCAGCGGACCGCGATGAGGACCGTTGGCATGGGGGACACGATGGCATTGCCATCTCCCGGCGGGTACGGCGGCTACGACGGTCCGGTCGCCGACGGCCAGATGGTGCCGGGCACGATGCAGTACAGCGAGGGATATCCGGCCGACGCCTATGCCCAAGGCGGTGCCGCTCCCGGAGGAGCCCCGATGATGAACGGCGGCCCTGGCGGTCCGATGCCAATGGGGGGCGCGGGCGTGGGCATGCCGCCGGTGCCGATGCGAGCCGACGGGCCGAACATGCCCAACTACGCCTGGCCCAGCTACGCCGCCTCGCCCAATTACGCGGCCCTGCAGTATCCCACCCAGTATTCCCCGACCGCCTGGCCCTACATCGGCCCCTTCTATCCCTATCCGCAGGTGCCCCTTGGATGGCGGCGGGTGTCGCTGGAATGGGATGACGGCTGGTGGTGGCTCGACTTCGACGAGCGGCACATTCACAGCCACCACCGCTGAGCCAACCACACCACGAATCTTCCGAACGCCCACCTGGCTCGAGCCGGGTGGGCGTTTGGCGTTTGCCGGCAGCCCTCAGCCGAGGATCGATCGGCACGACCGGAAAAATCCGCAAGTCTTGCCAGCCGGCGGGTCGATATCACCCGCAGAGTCGATTCCGAGCCTCTGCAGTGGAGTGCAGTCATGTCGTTTCGTCCGCGATTCCTGATCTCGGCCCTCGTGCTGGCCGTGGGCGTCTCCTCGCAGAGCGGCTGCTTCTGGCTCACCTCCCAGGGCCCCAACATCGGCCCCCTCGCGATCCCGATCCCCGTGCCGGTTGGCGTGCAGAAGGCCAAGGAAGATCAGTTCTGGAACTACGAGCGGTATGAACGCGCTCCGGTGCTCGGCCCGCTCGTGGCCGGTGGCCCCTGCGAGGCCCTCGACGAACCGAGCGACGACGAGGTGATGCGGGCTCTGGAAAAGGCCCGGCCCGTACAGGGCAACTGGCCGTTCCTCTACGAGATCCAGCGGAACCACGTGCGGATCACGAAGTGCAAGATCGCCGACTACATCGATCCTCCGCGGCACCTGCCGCTCGTCGGCCCCGTGCAGCTCCACCACGCCCACTACAAGTGCACCGTCTACTTCCAGGAAGTGAAGCGGGTCGGCTGGCCCGTGCCCCATACGCTGGTGGATGAGGACGTGCAAGAAGTGCTCTACATCGACCACGACCACCTCCACATGGTGGGCGACGTCTGCACGGGCTGCGACGCCAACTTCTGATTTCAGCGCCCAGCGGGCCATCCCTGGCCCCGCTGGGCTTGCCGGGCCTCCGCCCGGCCGGCCGCCATCCGGGCGGCCGATTGCGTGCGGCCGCTGTCGGGTGGCGGCCCTGTCTGCGCGGATGAGCGTCGAGGCGGGGCGACCCGGATGGCACGCTGCGCGAGGCTGCGCCTCGCTGCGTGCCGGGGTGAAGGCCGCGATGAGCTGCTTCCGGCACTTCACCGGGGGCTTTCGGTCGGGGCTGCCCGTGTCCACGAGCCGGCCTAGGCAACCAGCGCAGCCCGGAGGGCGAAGCGCCGTTGCCTCGGAGTGAGCGGAGGGCACGGATGCCCGAAGCGAACGTCCGGCGAGGGGATACGGGCAGCCCCGACC
>JBJOHE010000281.1:0-8250 GCA_046047895.1 Planctomycetota bacterium
CAACCCTTGACCCCCTGTTTGCCTAGCCTGCCAATCATCTGCGTAATCGGTTCATGCTGCCCCGTCCGCACGACCGATACGATCCGCAGGAGTCGTCTTCCTTTCAGCGATCCCGCGCGCAGGCATCCCCATGGCTTCGGCCCCCTCCAGTTCCGCTCTGTCCGGTGGCCTCACCGGCCGGCTGACCGACCTGGTGGCGGGCCTCGGTGAGTTTGCGATCGGCACGGTGGCGGGGATCGGCGACGTGGCGATGTTCTCGCTCAGGACGGTGGGCTGGATCTTCGCCCGGCCCCAGCGGCGAGACGTGCTCCTGCCGAACTTCTACCGGATCGGGGTGATGTCGCTGCCCGTGGTGGCGCTGACCGGCCTCTTCATCGGGATGGTGCTGGCCGTCCAGAGCTACGCTCAGTTCAAGGCACTCGGGCTCGAGACGCGGCTGGGCTCGGTGATCAACCTCTCGCTGGTGCGGGAGCTGGGGCCGGTGCTCGCGGCCACGATGCTCGCCGGCCGCGTGGGCAGCGCCATGGCCGCGGAACTCGGCACGATGCGGGTGACCGAGCAGATCGACGCGCTGGAGAGCATGGGAGCCAACCCGATCTACTACCTGGTGGTGCCCCGGTTTCTCGGCTGCCTGTTCCTGATTCCGTCGCTGACCGTCATGGCCGACTTCATGGGGGTGCTCGGCGGCTACTTCTATTCCCATGTGCTGCTGGGCATCGATCATCACCATTACTGG
Organism: Planctomycetota bacterium; assembly: GCA_046047895.1. Lineage (GTDB taxonomy): Bacteria > Planctomycetota > Planctomycetia > Pirellulales > UBA1268 > QWPN01. The sequence goes on from JBJOHE010000281.1 coordinate 737, forward strand.
ACCAACTCCCGGGAATACGTCGACGTGTTCGACTTCCTGATGGGCGTGTTCAAGAGCCTGTTCTTCGGCGGCGCGATCGCGCTGGTGAGCTGCCACCACGGCTTCCACTGCGAGCCCGGGGCCGAAGGGGTCGGCAAGGCCGCCACCAACGCGTTTGTCCACTCGTTCGTCTTGATCCTGGTGCTCGACTTGTTCCTGGGCATCTGGCTCAACAACGTGCACGACTTCTTTCGGCCGGAAGGGCCCCGCCGGCTGCTCTGATGAACGCCACCGCCCCTGATGCCGTCGCCGAGGCCGCCGTCGCCGACCAGCCGCTGTTGCGGGTGACGTCGCTGGGGGTGCGGTTCGGGGCCCAGCAGGTGCTCCGCGACATCTCGCTCGACCTGGCGGCGGGCGAGACGCTCGTGATCCTGGGGGAGAGCGGCTGCGGCAAGACGGTGCTGCTCAAGTCGATGATCGGCCTGGTGCGGCCCACGACCGGCGCGGTCGCGTTTGAGGGGCGGTCGCTGGCCCGGCTGAGCGACCGGCAGCTGGCCCACCTCCGCACCAGGTATGGCTTCGTCTTCCAGGGGGCGGCGCTGTTCGACAGCCTGTCGATCGCTGACAACATCGCCTTCCCGCTTCGCGAGCACACCCGGATTCCCGAGGCTGAGGTGCGGGAGATCGTGGCCTCGCTCGTCGACGAGGTGGGGCTGCCGCGGTCGGTGCTGGTGAAGAAGCCGGTGGAGCTTTCCGGCGGGATGCGGAAGCGGGCCGGGCTCGCCCGGGCTCTCGCCCTCGACCCGAATCTCGTGCTCTACGACGAGCCGACGACCGGCCTCGATCCGATCATGACCGACGTGATCAACGAGCTGATCCTTCGGGTGCGGCTGCGGCCGAACGTGGCGAGCGTGGTCGTCACCCACGACATGAACACCGCCCGCAAGGTGGCCGACCGGGTGATCATGCTCTACCCGCTGTTTCGCCTCCGGCCCGATGAGCCGCAGATCGTGTTCAGCGGGACGGCCGCCGACCTTGATCGTTCGACCGATCCGCGGATTCGGCAATTCGTGGAGGGCCGGGCCGGCTCCCGGCTGACGGAGCTTCAGGAGGAACAGGCGCTGGCCGCCGCGGAGTCTGCCGCAGCGGGCGAGGAGGAATCCGCATGAACGACCGCGTGATGCAGTTTCGCGTCGGCGTCGTGGTGCTCGCCACCGCGATCATCGCCGGGATCCTGATCGTGCTGTTCGGCGACCTGCCCTCGCTGGTCCAGTCCACCTACCCGCTCAAGATGAGCTTTGCCGACGCCCGGGGGATCGCCGACGGCACGCCGGTCCGGAAAAACGGCATCCTCGTGGGCCGGGTGCAGAGCGTCGTGCTCGACGAGCGGGGGGGGGTGAGCGTGGTGGCCGACATCGACTCCTATGTGCCGGTCTACCGCGACGAGCAGCCGCGGATCGCCACGACCCTCCTGGGGGACGCCGAGATCCAGCTCGTGCCGGGGGTGATCCGGCCGCCCCGGCAGAAAGTGGCCGAGAATGAGGTGCTCCAGGGCGCCGTTTCCCGCGACCCGTTCGACATCTTCGCCACCCTCGAGCCCAAGCTGGGCACCGCGCTGGAATCGCTGACCGAGGCGAGTACGGCGGTGACGAAGCTCTCCGACGACATCGACCGGCTCCTGCTCGGCGACGGCGACCGCTTCGGTCAGCTGGTTCGCAAGACCGAAAAGGCGCTCGACGACTTCAGCGGGGCGATGGCCAACATCAACGATGTGATGGGGGACGCCCAGACGCGGGCCAACATCAAGCTGACGCTCTCCGAGATGCCCCAGGTGCTCACCGACCTGCGGAGTTCGGTGCAGGGGATCGGCACCACGCTCGACACGGCCGATCGCAACCTCCGCAACCTCGAGGGGCTGACGCGGCCCCTGGGCGAGCGGGGGGCGGGCATGGTGGCCCAGATCGACACGACGATCGGCAGGCTCGACGAGGTGCTTCAGCAGGCGGTCTTCTTCACCAAGGCGCTCAACGAATCCGACGGCACGCTCGGCCGGCTCGTCCGGGATCCGCGGGTCTACGAGGACCTCGCCGCCGCAGCGGCCAACGTCAAGGACATCTCCCGGGAACTCCGGCCGATCGTCGACGACGTGCGGGTCTTCTCCGACAAGATCGCCCGGCACCCCGAGCAGCTCGGGGTTCGGGGTGCCCTCGATCGACGTCCGGGCCTGAAGTGAGCAGAGGACCGGCTCAGCCGCCGGCGATCGCCATGTCGATCGCCTCGAACGTCCAGGGGCCGACCTCCCGTTCGACACCGCACTTGCGGATTTTGAGGCCGGGACATTCGATCGTCATCTCGAGCACGTGGCGGCCGCAGAAATCGACCCGCTCGATGAGCGAGGGGCTGGCGAACCGCTCCAGGGCGTCGGTGGCGAAGGCGAGTTCGTCCGGCGTCGGCTCGTACCGCTCGGAGGTGGCGAATTCCTCGTTGCCGCGGAATTCCCCCGGCTTGGGCCGCTTGATCGTGGCGTAGCGATACTTCTTGGCGAAGAAGTAGAGCGACCGCTCACCCTCGAGGATCTCGGGCAGAAAGGGCTGGAGGAGATACTCCCGGCCCGGTTCCATCGCCCCCCGCACCGCCGTCTCGTCCCGCGGCAGCCGCACCACCCCCTTGCCGCTGCAGCCGATCAAGGGCTTCAAGACCACTGTGTCGGGCAGGTCGGCGAGGAGCGGCGCGAGTTCCGATTCGGAAGTGACGAGTGTGGTCTTGGGGAAGGGCATGTCGGGCCGGTCGACGAGATATCGCTTGTCGGGGTATTCGAGAAAGGTGCGGATCGAATTCACTGCGGGGATGCCGCGGCGGAGGATCTCCCGCATGGCCGTGTCGGCATGGTCGAAGTCTGCGTTGGGCGACCCCGGGATCGGGGCTTCGAGGATCAGGAAGGCCGCACAGCGGGAGAAGTCTTCGGTCACCCACCGCTCGGCCCGCAGGTCCCAGGCCTGCGTGACGAGGGTTTCGGCGTCGAGATCGTCCCAATGGGCCATCACGATCCGGTCGTCGCGGGCGGCGAGCATCGACTCGATCTGCGAGCGGTCGGGGGGGCAGTCGTAGGCGAATTCAGGCCTGCCGATGTAGCCGATGGTGCCGATCAGGCGACTCATGCAGTGGCTCCTTCCACGAGCACGGGGATCACGCCGCCCCCCTGCGAGAGGTTCACGACATCGCCGGCCGGCGCGTAGCGGGCCAGATAGCCGGAGAGTTCACAGGTCTCGAGCGTGCGGCGTTCCAGATCGTACGTGAACGAGACGTGGGTGGCGACATCGTAGGCCACGGTTCCCTCGAAGCCGAGCAGGGAGCGGAGCGGCAGTCGGTCCATCCGCACCCGTTCCTGCACGAGCCAGGCCGCCTGATCGGCCTGCGGCAGCTGGGTGGGACCCACGATCACCCCCTCCCCGCCATGGTCGTGCCGCCGCTTGAGCACGAGGTCCTCGAGCGGCAGGCCCGTTGGCCGGTCGGCCAGGCTCCAGGTGCGGGGCAGGATGTCGGTGAGGCTGGGATCCTGGTCGAGCAGAAACCGGAGGTCCTTGTCTTCCACGAGGATCAGCCCCCAGTGGTCGAGGCAGAGGGCACCGCTCTCGAGAAAGAACCGGCAGTGGTCGATGCCCTCCTCGATCGAGCTTCGCCAGGTGAGCTCGCGGGGATAGATGCAGTCGATTGGAAGGCCACGAAAGGTCAGGTTCGTGCCGTCGGTGACGAAGCCATCCCACTCCAGCCGCGGCACGATCAGCACCTCGGTTGGCGCGAGTTGTCGCTGGATCAGCAGCCGGTCGAGCCAGGGGGTGCCGTATTCGCGGTCGTTGTCCTTCGTGAGCAGGGCGAGCCGGCGGCAGCCGAGGGCGGCAAGCTGCCGGCCGAAGGCGGCGGTGGGCGCGAGGGCTCGGTAGCCTGAGCGGAGTTCCGGCAGGCAGTCGAGCAGGGCGGCGGCCGTCTGATGCGGCCGGGCGGTCGTGCCCACGCCGACGAAGTTGAGCTCCACGAGCCGCGGCCCGTCGGCCGTGGGCAGAAAGTCGAACCGGGCGTTTCCGCAGACCAGCCGCTGCCGGACCGGTAAACCCTGGATCAGCTGTTGGAAGGCGTCTCCGGAGAAGCGATCCGGGTGCCGCCGCTCGGCGAAGGCTCCGAGGGCCGCGGCGCAGACCCGCCGGGCGGCCGTCTCATAGCGGGCATGCTCATCGCGGCCGATCACGAGCGGCATGAGCGACACGTCGCGGAGGTCGTGGGCCTCGCAGAACATCCGCTCGACGAGTCGGTTCCGGAAGGCGTCGGGGTCGAGTCCCGCGATCGCCTGCCGCACGTCGTCGGGGAGCACGCGGGTCATGCCCTGGTCTCCACAGGTCCCGGGGGGATCCGCTCCGACAGCACCGGCACGATGCCGCCTCCGGTGCAGAGGTTGACCTTGCCTCCCACCAGCGTGAATCGGCTGAAGTAGCCGGCGATCTCGCTCGTGAGCAGGGTGCGGTGGGCCACGTCGTAGCGGTAGGAGACATGCACCGCCAGGTCGGCGACGGCGTCTCCGGAGAAGCCGTGGACCGTCACCACCGCAAACCGGTCGGGGTCGATCCGTTCCTGGAGGATGGCGGTGGGGTCATGCCAGCGAGGCAGCATCTCCTCGGTGTCGAGGAACACGCCCTCACCCGAGTGGCGGTCGCGAAGCTTGAGCACCCAGCGGCTCGCCTCGGCCGGCGAGACATCGCTCGGCCGGCAGGTTCGCGGCACGACCTGCCGGAGCGTCGGGTCGCGGTCCACGAGCCATTCGAGGTCCTTGTCTTCCGCCAGCATGGTCAACGGATGGTCGTGGAAGGCCACGCCCGAATCGAGCAGGAGCTGGAGTGTCCGGCGGTTTTGTTCAGCGTGGCGGCCGGCGAAGGCGGCCGGACCATCGAGGGACCGGAGGTAGACCGCGTCGCAGGGCTGGTCATCGATCAGGATCAGCCCGGGGGCGGTCCGAATCCGGTGGAAGTCGGGCTCGGCGATCACGACCGACTCGATCGGCCGGAGCTGGTCGCGGATCAGGTTCCAGTCATTCTCGGCGTAGACCGTGTGGTCTTCCTTGACGAGGATCGCGAGTCGCGTCGTGCCCTGTTCCCGCAGCCGGTCCCGGATCCGGGTCGCGGGCCGCTCGACGTCGAAGTCGGTCGCCAGCTGCGGTTCGATGTCGAGCAAGGCCAGGCCCACCTGCGGGGCGTAGTCGACCCCGCTGAGATTCACCCAGCCCCCTTCGAGCAGTCGCAGCCGTCCCTGCTCGAGGAGGAAGTCGAGCCGCACGTTGCCGCAGAGTTCGGCCGGCATCCGGCCGACGAGGCCGGCGATCCAGTCGAGCGGGCAGCCCGCGGCGGGCTCCCGTCCTGCCTGGATGTCGAGTACCCGGTCGAGCGAGGCCTGCACGATCCGACGGCAGATCGGGGCCAGTTCAGCCGACTGGGCAGCCGTCACGACCCGCGGCAGGATCGAGAGGTCGCAGGGCTCGGGATCGCGACGGTCGTAGCCGCCCCGCCGCTCCGCGGCTGCGCGGAACCGCTCCAGCGGCTCGCTGCCGGCGGTCGCGAGAAAGGCCACCCGGGAGTCGGCCTGCTCGGTGATGGCTCGCTACCTCCGCACCGGCCGGAGCGTGAACGAGCCCTGAATGGCCTCGACGAGCCGCCGGGCTCGGGGCGTGAGCGTCCGGCCATCGGCTCCGAGCACCGGCTCGTAGGTGTAGACCTTGCAGATCTCGTCGGACTGCCGCAGGAGATGGGTGCCCTCAACCGGGATCTCACCGCTGATCACGATCTCGTCGTAGGCCTCGGTCTGCGAGAGCCGTTCGGCGGGGCCAGAAATCGGAGGCCGAGGTCGTCGAACTGATACCGGCCCGGCTCGATCGCCGCCTCGACCAGCACATCCTCGCCCGCCACGTTGTGGAGGCAGAGCTGCGAGACGTCGAGCGCGGCCGACGTGGCGTTGTAGTCGGCCACGAAGTCGTCTTCGACGGTCATGTCGGGCAGGAAGGGCACCATGTGGAGGAAGCTCATGGGGATCCGGCCGAGTTCCTGCTGGCGGTCAGCCATCAGGGCGGTCGTGCCCAGGAACCGGGGATTGATCTCGGTGAAGTAGACCTGCTTGCCGTCGGAGATGAAGTCGACGCCGAAGATGCCGCGGAAGCCGCAGTGGCCGCCGATGCACAGGTCGCCCAGCCAGTCTCCGATCCGCTCCTGCATCGACCGCATCTGGTCAAGCTCATGCTCCTCGATGTGGCAGCCGGAAAAATCGTTGCCGCACCAGCCGAAGCTGAGGTTCGTCAGGCTCGGCTGCCCGATGATCTGCAGCGAGGCCTCGCCCAGGAGCACCGCCTCCTCCGTCCGGACCGCCGCCATGCTCAGGCTGCGGCCCGAGACATACTGCATGACCGACGCGGCCGCCCCGCGGTGGGCCGTCGCGACCGCCTCGAAGTCGGCCCGGTCGTGCACCAGATGCACCCCCGATCCGGCGGCCGAGTGGTCGAGGCTGACCACCAGCGGCAGGCCGTGCCGCCGGGCGAGCGTCGAGAACTGATGCGGGGCGAGCCGCACCTCCGAGCCGGGGATCACCGGCACGCCGAGCTGCTTGAGCTGCTGCCGCACCCAGGTCTTGCGGTTGAGCACCTCGGTGATCGCGGCGGCCGGATTCATGATTCGGATGCTCGGGTAGGCCCGGGCGAGCTGCTCCAGCTCCCGCGACGACTGGTAGCAGAGCACGTACGACTCGGGGAAGTTCTCGTGGAGCCGGCGGATGCTCTCTTCCAGGAAGGGCTGGAGCTCGTCCATGCTCGAGTCGGTTCGCACCCGCGACGTCTTCTCGGAAGAAAAGAAGAAGTCGAAGGAATGCTCCACCCGAGCCGGCTCTTTGCCATAGCGGGTGATCGCCATCACGTTGATGTGCGGGGCGAGAAAGTCGCCCGAGAGCCAATCGAGCATCCGCAGCGAGTAACAGCCCAGGCCCCGGTCGCGGAGCGAGGGGTTCCGGTCAAAGGTCTCGAAGCTGTGCTCGACCGTCGAGGCGAGTCTGGTCATGACACCGCTCCTTCCGCCACGCGGCGAGCGGGGTTCGACCACACACGGGATTCGATCCTGGAAGACGACACGGGACGGCGACAGCCATCCGAAGAAACCGGGGAGATCGCGCGGCTCATCGGCCTCGATACTCGCTTTTCCAGCGGATGGTGATCCGCGAGGGGAGGGCAGGGCGGGGTGCGGGCGGGCGAACGGAAGACAACAAGGCTGCAGCTGATCCTGGCATGCACGTCGCATGCCGCGGGCGGCAAAAAATGCCGAACGGTAGAAACGCCGGACAAGAGCTGGCATGCAGGCTCGAGGCCGCACACGGACTCATGGCAAAAATGACAATCTCGGGGATGCTGAGGCGGGGCAGGACTGCTTTCGACGAAATTTTTGCAATTCTACAATCGCGTTTCGAACGGCACTTCAACCCGGTCGACTTTCGCGATTTTCAGCTTTCCGGGCACT
>JBJOHE010000282.1:0-4021 GCA_046047895.1 Planctomycetota bacterium
GGCGTGCTCGGCATCATTCCCGGCTCGATGGCCACGCCGGGGTTCGTGGTGCGGGGCAGGGGCGTGGCCGGTTCGTTGAACTCGGCGAGCCACGGGGCCGGCCGGGCGATGAGCCGCACCCAGGCCCGCACCACCTACCGCTGGGCCCATGTGAAGCGGTACCTGGCAGACCGCGGCGTGACGCTTCTCTCGGCGGGGATCGATGAGGTGCCCTTCGCCTACAAAGACATCCACGCCGTGATGGCGGCCCAGGCCGACCTCGTCGAGACGCTCGGCGTCTTCCGGCCGCGGCTGGTCAAGATGGCGGCCGAGGGCGAGAAGCCCGAAGACTGACCGGCGGGCGTTCCGCCGGGCCGCTGGAGGCCGCGGCGCGAGCCCGCCTCAGCCCGGGGCGATCGTGATCTCGAGCCAGTCGCCGCCCCTGACCGCCGGTGCCGGCGGAAGGCTCGCCGGCCAGAGGGCGACGCTTCCCGCGGCGACCGGCGTGTCGCCCCAGGTGAGCGGTTCGATCGCCATGATGAGCCGCGGATCGCCCGCCGTCGAATCCGCGGCTCCCGAGGCGGCGGTGCGGCGATCGACGCGGAAGTGGGCACACTCCGCCAGCGGGTTGCCGGCGGCGGCCGGTCGGAGCGACGGTTCGAAGTCGTCGAAGTCGATGCAGCGGAGCGATTCATCCACGTGAAGCTGCCGTGGCCGGCCGTCGAGGCCCACTCGATTCCAGTCGAAGACGCGGTAGGTCGTGTCGCTGTTTTGCTGAATCTCGAACACCAGCAGCCCTCCGCCAAGGGCGTGCAGCCGGCCGCTCGGCACCATCAGGCTGTCGCCGGCGGCCGGCTCGATTCCGTGGACGCACTCGGCCACGGTGCCGGTCTCGAGCGCCCGGGCAAATCCCTCTCGCGTCACGCCCCGCCGCAGGCCGGCGTAGAGCCGGGCGGCCGGCTCGACCGCGACGAAGTGCCACATCTCGGATTTCGGCTCGCCCCCGAGGCTCGGGGCGATCGCTGCCGGCGGATGCACCTGGATCGAAAGGTCGTCGCCGCAGTCGAGCACCTTGATCAGGAGCGGAAAGCGGGCCGCCGGGTGGCTTGCCAGCCGTTCACCGAAGATCTCGCGGCGATGATCCTGCCAGAGATCATGGAGCGTGTGGCCCGCCAGCGGTCCGGAGCGGACCACGCTCTGACAGTCGGGCCGGTCGGACAGTTCCCACGACTCTCCGTAGGGCTGCGGATCGGGCAGGACGCGGCCAAGCAGGGTCTCCAGCCGCCGTCCGCCCCAGACGCGGGTGTGGTACTGGGGAACAAAGCAGAGCGGGGCGGCTGGCAGGGCGGAAGATTGAGTCACAATAGCGGGGTCCTTGCGAGGCGGTCGGCGAAGAGGAAGCACTCTCGGCTGCGGGCCGCCGGAGTGAACCACGGGCCGGCTCGGGATCGCAAGAGCGGCGATCCCGAGTGAGTCGCGGTCGCGGGGCAGTTCGGCCTCAGCGAGCCGACCTGGATCTACGGCCGGCCGGCGTAATCGCCTCCCGGAATCAGCGGAGCGCCGGCGACCGGCCGGATGAACCGATAGACCCAGGCCTCGACCAGGCTTCCGTCGGGCCGCGTGGCGAGAACAAGCTCGCGAACATAGAGCGGGGCGGGGCCGCCGCATTCCTCGTAGGCATCAATCTCCGAGAGCCGCGCGGCCGAGTCGACGGCGAGCAGCTCGCCATGCACGATGCCGTCGCCGGCCACGAACCCGGGGTAGCCGCCCAGATCATGGAGCGATCCGCGGACCGTCGCCGGGCCCAGGCGGGGGAGGCCGCGAATCAGATCCGCCGGCTCCCCCTGGGCCAGCGTCGGCCGCAGCGTTCCATACACGAAGAGCAGCTGGCGTTCCGACTCCATCGCCGGCCTCCGGGACGCGGGTTCCGCCGTGTCTGCTCTGGCGGACCGCTGGGGCGATCAGGGGCAGTCCCGCGGGTTTCGCCGCTCGACGATCAGCGGGTCGTGGGAGCGGATGTCGCCGATGCGGAGCGAGGCCCGACCGGCGAGCAGGTCGTCCACGAGTTCGCCGACAACCTCCGCCCGCCAGCCTTCGGCCAGGAAGGGCGTGCGGTCGAGGTCGCCGTAGCCGAGCTTCCAGGCGAGGAGGTCTCGCATGTCGCTCGCGGTGCCGACCAGGGCCGGGGCGAGGTTCATCTGGCGGCAGACGCCGGCCACGGCCGTGGCCAGAAACTGGCCGAGCATCGCCAGCTGCGACGGTGGCGCCCGATGCCGTTCTCCGCCGGGGAGATCCTCTTCGGGGCATTCGAGGCCCCGCTCGATCGCGAGCACCAGCCCGTTGATGATGTGCCTGAGATCCGACCGCTGCATGCCGCGGATCGCCGAGATCCGTCGCTCGTCGGCGCTCTTCTGCTTACAGAGCTCCACGAGCAGGTCGTCGCGAAGCACCCGCTTGGGTGGCATGTTTCGCTGCTCGGCGACCGAATCCCGCCAGTGCCAGAGTTCGCGGGCGATCGCCAGCTCGCGGCGGGAGAGGCCGTTGAGGCCGGCCACCCGCCGCCACCGCTTCCGCACGAAGGATTCCTCGACGTCATCCTGCCAGGTGGCCATTTCGGCCGTCATCCAGGCGGTGCGACCGGCCGCCTCGAGCTTTCGCTCGAGCGTCCGCCAGAGCCGCTCCAGATGCCGCACATCGTCGACGGCGTAGGCGAGCTGGGCCTCCGAGAGCGGCCGCTTCCGCCAGTCGGTGCGGGTCTCAGCCTTGCTCGTCTGCTCGCCGAGAAACTTCCGCACCACCGATGAGTAGCCCGCGGGGTAGTCGTGGTCGACGAGGCCGGCGGCCACCTGCACGTCGAACAGGTTGCCGGGACGGGCCCCGATCGCATGGAGAATGAACCCCATCTCCTCACGGCCGGCGTGCACGATCGTGGTGCGGCTCGGCTCGGCCAGCAGCCGCCAGAAGGGCTCGATATCCTGCACGGCCAGCGTGTCGACTGCGGCAAGCACACCCGGAGCCGCCACCTGGAGCAGGCAGAGCTGGCTGCGGTAGGTGTGCTCCGAGACAAACTCGGTGTCGAAGGCGATGAATGGCTGAGCCGCGAGCCGATCGACCAGTTCGCGGAAGTGGGGGTCGGTCGTGATGACCTGGTAGTCAGCGGGATGTTTCGGCACCGGGGTCACGCGGGGAGGCGGGTTACAGGAAGAGCGCCGCGGTCAGGGCGAACACGGGCAGGAGCACCCCCACACTGTAGAGGATATAGCCGAAAAAGCTCGGCATTCGCACGCCCGCTTGCTCGGCGATCGCCTTGACCATGAAGTTGGGGCCGTTGCCGATGTAAGTCATGGCGCCGAGGAACACGGCTCCCAGGCTGATCGCCGCCAGCCGGCCCACCTCCACCCCGGCCTCGACCGGCCCGGCCGCCGGCAGGGCCTGGGCCGTCTTGAAGAAGACGAGGTAGGTGGGGGCGTTGTCGAGCACGCTCGACAGGCCGCCGGTCACCCAGAAAAACCCGGTCGGCGAGCTGATCCCGAGATCGGCGCCCCGCTCGTTGAGAATCGCCAGGGCCGGCTGCATGCAGATGAAGATGCCCACGAACAGCGCCGCGACCTCGAGGATCGCGAAGTAGCTGAAGCCGTTGCGGCGGCGGATCTCACCGGAGCCGAGAAGCAGGGAGAGGCCCACGAGCGCGAGGAGCGAGACCTCCCGGAGGTAGATCCAGGGGTGCCAGTCGGTGCCGGGCAGAGGCTTGGACGGATCGAGCAGGGCCACCGCCGCGATCACGCCGGCCACGAGCGGCCCGTTGGGCCAAAGGCCGCTGATCCGCAGCCGCCGCGCGGTGCCCACATCACGGGAGCGGTCGCGGAGGCTCTCCCGGGGGTAGGCGAGGAAGGTGTCCCAGGACCAGTAGGTCGCCAGCACGAGGACGTTGACGAACGCCCATTCCTTCCAGAGGGAAAGCGTCCAGAAAAAAGGCACGCCCTGGAGGTAGCCGAGGAACAGCGGCGGATCGCCGATCGGCAGCAGGCAACCCCCGCAGTTG
>JBJOHE010000283.1:0-3029 GCA_046047895.1 Planctomycetota bacterium
CTTCGGGCGGCACCCGGAGCGTGGGCTACGTGGTGGCGGGCGACGGCAGCGTCCGCGTGTCGTTCGCGGCGGCGGGCGACACCGATCTCGACGGCAAGACCGATGTGTTCGATCTCGTGAACGTCAACAGCGGCGGGAAGTATGGGACGGGGCTCGCCGCCGACTGGAGCGGGGGCGACTTTACCTACGACGGCGTGACGAACGTGTTCGACCTCGTGGCCGTCAACGGCGCCGGAGCCTACGGACGCGGCAGCTACTTCCCGGCCGCCCCGTCGGCCGGCGTTGCCCTCGTTCCGGAGCCGGCCGCGCTCGCCGGGCTCGTGGCCGTGGGCTGGGCAGCCGCGCTGTGGCGTTGGTCGCGTTCGCCCGGACGCGACTGACTTCCGGCTCGTGCGGCTCCTCGGCGTCTGCATGGCAGAGCTACCGCCTCAGCACTCACCGTTCTGCCGGGGTTTTGTGGCTGCCCCCGTTTCTTGGAACCGCTTGCGGTAGGCGTCCGGGGTGAGCCCGGTGGTCTTGCGGAACCGTTTCGTGAAGTGGCTCTGGTCGGTGAAGCCGGTCAAGGCGGCGATTTCCGCCAGGGTTTTTCGGGTCGTGACCAGGAGGGTGCGGGCCTGCTGCACACGAACCGCCCGCAGATAGGCCGTGGGTGTCATCCGCAGCAACTGGCGGAAGCGGCGATTGAAGTGGGTCGGCGAGAGTCCTGCCAGCCGGGCCATCTCGGCCATCGAGACGCTGCGGGGGTAGTGTTCCTCGACGTGTCGAATCACCGGCATCAGTTCGGCGAAATACTGCGCCAACAACGCCGGATCGTTGACCCGCTCCATCGCGCCGGCGACGCCGATCACGACTCCAGCGTTATCGCGAATCGGCACCTTCGTGCAGACATACCAGCGGGGCGCTCCCCGCCGGTGGGGCACCATCCAGAGCTGGCCCGGCAGCGGCAGGCCCGCACTCATCACCCGCTCGTCCTCGGCCATATAGGCCTGGGCGAGCACCGGCGGGTGAAAGTCACGATCGGTCTTCCCGATCGCATCCGCCTCCCGCTCGAGCCCGTGGTTGTCGAGAAACAGGTGATTGACCGTGACGAACCTTCCCTGCCGGTCCTTGGCAAAGAAATAGGTGTTTGGCAGCGACGTGAAGAGCTCGACGAGTGAGCCTGCACCTGGAGCCCGGGCGAAAAACTCGGCCTGGAAGTCCGCGGGATCGAACGGCCGGGGGTGCACTCGCTCACCTCTCCATTTCCTCAAATGGTCAAAACATACCAAGGCGGCCTGCTCCGATACAAGACTTGGCAGCCGCCTCCTGCCATCTTTTCAGCATGAGAACGCCTGCGTCTCCTGCCGTCGCCTCGCGCCGCCGTGCCCTGATTGTCGGCCTTGCGCTCCCGCTCTTCGTCGCCACAAGCGTGCGTGCCGAGGAGCCCGCTTCCGACAAGATCCGCTTTGGCCGCGACATCCTGCCGCTGCTCTCGGAAAACTGCTTCGCCTGCCACGGCCCCGACGAGGGGCATCGCGAAGCAGACCTCCGACTCGACACCCGCGAGGGGCTCTTAGCCGCGGTCGATCTCGACGATCCGGCCGACAGCGAACTGCTCGCCCGGATCACGGCGACGGACCCCGACGTGCTCATGCCGCCGCCGACAGCCCACAAGGAGCCGCTACAGCCTGAGCAGGTACAACTCCTCGAGGACTGGATCAGCGCCGGCGCTCCCTGGGGCAACCACTGGGCATTCGACCCACCGGTGCGGCCGGCCGTGCCCGACTCGGGTGAATCGCACCCCGTCGATGCCTTCGTCGCCGAGCGGCTGGCCCAGGAACGGCTCGGCTTCGCCCCCGAGGCACCGCCCCACTCGCTCGCCCGCCGCGCCGCTTTCGATCTCACCGGCCTGCCGCCCGACGCGGCCGACGTCGCCGCGCTTGAAGCGGCCGCAACCGCGGGCGGTTTCGACGCCGCCTGGCGCGACTACGTTCGCAGACTGCTCGCGTCGCCCCACTACGGCGAGCGGATGGCGATGTGGTGGCTCGACGTCGCCCGCTACGCCGACACCGATGGCTTCCAGGCCGATGCCACCCGCACCAACTGGCCATGGCGGGATTGGGTGGTCGAGGCCTTTAACACCAACATGCCGTTCGACCGGTTCACCGTCGAGCAGACCGCAGGTGACCTGCTGCCCGATGCCTCCGCCGCCCAAAAGCTCGCCACCTGCTTCCACCGCAACCACATGACCAACGGCGAGGGAGGCCGCGAGCCCGAGGAGTCGCGGATCGACTACGTCATTGATCGCGTCAACACGACCGGCACCGCCTGGCTCGGCCTCACGCTTGGCTGCTGTCAGTGCCACTCCCACAAGTACGATCCCATCTCGCAGCACGAGTACTACGCCCTGGCCGCCTTCTTCGACTCGATCGACGAGAACGGCCAGGCGGGCCGCGGGGCGAAGCCGTACCTCGCCGTCGAGTCACCCCACGTCGCCCGGGCGATCCGCGAGGCCGAAGCCTTGGTCGCCGCCCGCCGGCCGCCCCATGACGCCGCTCGTGAGGCCGCCGCGGCGCCGTTTGCCGCCTGGGTCGCCGCCGAGCAGCGTCGGGTGCGGGAATCGCCCGGCTCGGCTGACTGGCAGCCACTTGCCGTCTCATCCGTAACGTCGAGCGAGGGCACGCAGTTCATCGTCGAGGCCGACGGCATCATCCAGGCTCACGGCCCCGAGCCGACCCAGGACGATTACTTCATAGCGCTTCCGGGAACCTCCCTGAACGGAGGGGCGGCCCCTGCTGATTCCGCCGCGTTGCCGACCGACCGCGGCCGGGCCATCCGCCTGCCGCGGATCACGGGCCTCAGGCTCGAGGTCTTCCCGCATGCTTCCCACAAAGACGGCGGTTTCGGCCGCGGTCCGCGGGGGCACTTCATCGTCACAGACGTGAAACTTCGCGTCGAGGAGGAGGGGTCGTCGCAGATCCGCGAACTCAAGCTGGCCTCGGCCGTGGCCGACCACTCCGACGACCCCAAGAAACACCTGGGCTATGGCG
>JBJOHE010000284.1:0-7011 GCA_046047895.1 Planctomycetota bacterium
CCGACCCGATCGTGCTTCGCGATTTGCTCAGCGAGTCGCAGGTGCTTGCGGCTCTCGAAGAGGCCGGGCCTTCATGCTGCCCGCCCCCGGCGATGCGGGCCGCTTCAGCGCCGGTGTCACCGGGTCGGTAGACTAGGCCCGATCCCAGCGGGCAACGCTACCGAAGCACGACGCGTTCATCGGCGGCCGAGGCGGCGCGGACCGTGCCGATCGGCCAGGCGGCGTGGCCAAAGTCGACCAGTTGATGCCGGACCCGGTCGGCATCGTGCGGGGCGACGACGAGCACCATGCCGATGCCCATGTTGAAGACCCGCTCCATCTCGTCGCCGGCGATCTGCCCAAGCTCCTGGAGCCAGGGAAAGACCGGCGGGGTCGTCCAGCTGCCGCGGTCGATCACCACCTGAGCCTCCGGAGGCACGATCCGGCCGAGGTTTTCGGCCAGGCCGCCGCCGGTGATGTGGGCAATCCCGTGGACGGCCTGCGACCTCCGATCGTGGCCCAGCACCGCCTTCACCGCACGGACGTAGAGACGGGTGGGCTCGAGCAGCGTCTCGCCCACCGATCGGCCGCCGAGGGCGGGCGGCCGGTCGTCGATTCCCAGGCCGCCGAGTTCGAAGACCGCCTTGCGGACGAGGCTGAAGCCGTTGGAGTGCACGCCGCTCGAGGCAAGGCCGATCGCCACGTCGCCAGGGGTGATCTTGGAGCCATCGACGAGCCGGCTTCGCTCGACCACGCCGGTGCAGAAGCCGGCCAGATCGTATTCGCCGGGGTGGTACATGTCGGGCAGGATCGCCGTCTCGCCGCCCACCAGCGCACAGTCGCTCTCGACACAGGCGTCGGCGATGCCCCGCACGATCTGTTCGAGAAGCCCGGGATCGTCTCGCGACATCGCCACGTAGTCGAGGAAGAACAGCGGCTCGGCTCCGGTGCAAAGCAGGTCGTTGACGCTCATCGCCACGAGGTCGACGCCCACGGTGTGGTGCACGCCTGCGAGCACCGCGAGCTTGAGCTTCGTGCCGACGCCGTCGGTGCAGGAGACGAGCAGCGGATCCTCGTAGCCGCGGGCGAAGAGTCCCTTGAGGTCGAGCTGGAAGAGGGCGGCGAAGCCCCCCTCGCGGCTCACCACCCGCGGGCACCAGGTTCGCCGCATGTGGGCGGGCAGACGGGCCATGGACTCGCGGTAGACCGCGAGGTCGACGCCGGCGCTGGAATAGGTGGCTCCGCTCACGTCGCCAATATCGCCGCCCGCGACAGGCCTGCAAGTCGCCAGCGCCGGGGCCCGGCCGGGGCGGGGTTCGGCCGATGGCGCCGCCCCGGTGGTATCATTCGCCCATGCCGTTTCGAAAGCGCAGGTCGGTCGCCCGGCGGACGCACCGCAGCAAACCCCTCCCGCCGCTGCAGTTCTCGCAGGCACTGCCCTACGGGGCCGTGCTCCACGACAAGGGCGTGCAGTTCGTCGTCTACAGCCACTCGGCCACGGCGATACGGGTGCTGCTCTACGAGAATCTGACCGACCCCGTGGCGAGTGAGGTGATCGCGCTCGATCCCGCGAAGGACCGCTGGGGCGACATCTGGAGCATCTTTGTCCCCGGGCTGGGGCCGGGGCAGCTCTACCATTTCCAGGCCGACGGCCCCTTCGATCCCGAACGAGGACAGCGGTTCGACGGCCGGGCCTGCCTCGTCGATCCCTACGCCCGGGCGCTTGATGGGGAGTTCACGATCGGTGCCGACGGGCTGGTCGTGCCGCCGAAGTGCGTCGTGATCGACGATTCCTTCGACTGGCAGGGAGATCGGCATCTCCGTCGGGGGCTTGCCGACACGGTGATCTACGAGATGCATGTGCGGGGCTTCACCCAAGATCCCTCGAGCGGCGTGGCGAACCCTGGCAGCTACCTGGGCGTGATCGAGAAGATTCCCTACCTCCAGTCGCTTGGGGTGACGGCCGTCGAACTGATGCCGGTACACGATTTTGCCGAGCGGATGCCGTCGGCTGACGGGCAGGCCCGGGGCAACTACTGGGGCTACGATCCGGTCGCCTTCTTCGCGCCGCATCGCGGCTACGCGTCGGGATCCGAGCCGGGCTGCCAGGTGCGGGAATTTAAGGAGATGGTGCGGGCCCTCCACGCCGCCGGCATCGAGGTGATCCTCGACGTGGTCTTCAACCACACCGCCGAGGGCAACCAGCTTGGCCCCACCTTCTCGTTCAAGGGCTTGGAGAATCGCGTCTACTACATGCTCGGCGACGGCGGCTCCAGCTACAAGAACTACTCGGGCTGCGGCAACACGATCAACGGCAACCACCCGATCGTCCGCGAGCTGATCTTCCTCTGCCTCCGTCACTGGGTTCACAACTTCCACATTGATGGCTTCCGCTTCGATCTGGCGAGCATCCTCTCCCGCGACCGCAACGGCGACATCCTTCCCAATCCGCCGATCATCGAGGTGATCACGGAGGATCCGATGCTGGCCGACACGAAGATCATCGCCGAGGCCTGGGACGCGGCCGGCGCCTACCAGGTGGGATCGTTCGCCAGCCTGCGGTGGGCCGAGTGGAACGGCCGGTATCGCGACGACGTCCGCCGGTTCTGGCGGGGTGATTTCGCCCAGACCGGCCACCTCGCCACCCGGCTGGCCGGCTCGAGCGATCTCTACGGCGACGACGACCGGCAGCCCTTCCACAGCATCAATTTCGTCACCTCCCACGACGGCTTCACGCTCAACGATCTCGTGAGCTATCGCGAGAAGCACAACGAGGCCAACGGCGAGGGCAATCGCGACGGCGACAACAACAACTTCTCCGACAACTACGGCGTGGAGGGCCCCAGCCGCCGGGCCGACATCGAGGCCCTCCGGGCGCGTCAGATCCGCAACTTCCTGGCCACGCTCCTGCTGAGCCAGGGGGTGCCGATGTTTGTGTTCGGCGATGAGGCCCGCCGTACCCAGCAGGGCAACAACAACGCCTGGTGCCAGGACAACGCCGTGTCGTGGTTCGACTGGCGGCTGGTGGAGACCAACGCCGATCTCGTGCGATTTGTCACGGCGCTGATCGCCTTCCGCCGCACGAACCCCACCCTCCGGCGGCGGAGCTTTCTGCGCGGGGGTCTGAGTGCCGACGGAAAGCTTCCAGACGTGGAGTGGTTCTCGCCGGAAGGTATCCACATCGACTGGTATGCCGCCGACGCCAGCCTGACCTGCTTTTTTTGTGCCCCGACCATCGCAGAGCTCGAGGCCGAGAACCATCTCGGGGCCGGCGGCGTGGAGGGCACGCCCCGCCACGTGATGGTCTTTGCCCACGCCGGCTCCCTGCCCCGGACCTTCCACTTCCCCCGGTCGGAGCCGCTGCGGGCCCTGCGGTGGCAGATCTTTCTCCAGACCGGCCGCAGCAGTCCCGATGACGTGTTTCCTGCCGGTGACGGGCCGCTGATCGATGTCGAGTTGCCCTTGGAATTGCCGGAGCGTTCGGTGCTCTGCCTCGTCGCCGACGCGGCAGGCCCTCCGCCGCCTCCGCCGCCGCCACCGCGACCGGCAGCGAAGCGGCGGATTGCCCGCCGGCGGTCGTGACGGGTAGGCTTTCCGGGTATGACTTGTCCCGCCCCTCGAGGAGTTCCCACCGTGAGCCGCTCTCCCCTGCCCTTCCCCATTCAGCTCGCCCTCTGCTGCTCGCTGGCCGGCTGGCTCACCGCCGGCTGTAGCCCTGCCGAGAAGCCGGCGGCCACCGCGACCAAGCCTGCGGCTGCGGCCGCCGGGCATGACGATCACGACCATGACGAGCATGGCCACGACGAGGCCCACGGCCACGCCGAAACCCTTGCCGAGGGCGTGGCAGAACTCGGTGAGCTCACCCGGGAAATCGCCGAGAAACTCGCCGGCGACGCCCATGACGCGGCTGACGGAGCGGTGCATGCCGCCGGCCATCTGCTCGAGGAGCTCAAGGAGAAAGTGGCCGCCGAGGAACTCACGGACGACGCCAAGGAGGCTGCCACCAAGGCGCTCGACGAACTCTACGAATGTTTCGACAAGCTCGACGTGGCCCTGCATTCCACGGCGAAGGAAGGGGCCGAGACCGTGG
Organism: Planctomycetota bacterium; assembly: GCA_046047895.1. Classification (GTDB taxonomy): domain Bacteria; phylum Planctomycetota; class Planctomycetia; order Pirellulales; family UBA1268; genus QWPN01. Next base: position 4,070 of record JBJOHE010000284.1, read on the forward strand.
CCGAGGTCCACGCCTCGATCGCCGAGCGGGTGAAGGCCGCCGTCGAGTCGCTCGAAGCCCGATTCTCCAAGGAGGACAAGTGATGCTGGGCAAGGGATTGCTGGCGGCGATGGTTCTGGGGGCGAGCTGGAGTGCGACGGCGTTGGCCGATGTCGATGCCGCCGCGCTGCGGGCGGCGCTCGTGCTCACCGAACCCCCAGCCGGGGCCGTGTCGCTCGAGGCGGCCCGGCAGACGCTGGGCGTCGGCGGGCAGCCCGTCGTCGTGCAGGGCCGGATCGGGGCCAAGGGCATGGATCCGTTCCTCAAGGGCAAAGCCTCGTTTTCCCTGCTCGAGATTCCGGCCGACGACCACGCCTCCAAGCCGGGCCACAACGCCGACGACTGCCCCTTCTGCAAGAAGCGACAGGCCAATGCCACCATGGCGGCCGTGCAGTTTCTCGGGGCCGACGGCCAGCCGATCCCGGTCGACGCCCGGCAGCTGTTCGGAGTGGCCGCGGGACAGGATGTGATCGTGCGGGGCACGGGGGTGTTTGACCCGAACCTCGGCATTCCCGTGATCCAGGTCACGGCCGACGGGATCTACGTCGTGCCGCGGGGGAAGTGAGGCTGCCTGGGCAGGCTCCCGTGTTCATTCGCGGCGGCCCGGGGCGATCAGTGACCAGGCATAGCCCGCCACCGCCAGGGGCCCGATGACCCAGGCGGCCAGCGTGACCCAGCCGAGCAGGCCGTCGAGGTGCTGGGCCTCGCAGATCAGGGCGGCCGTGTACAGGGCGTAGAGGGCCAGGAGCACGAAGCCCTCCCAACGCTCAATCGCGTGGCCGATCAGGAAGACCGGCAGGCAGGCGACCGCCACGCCCACCATCACGGGGATGTCCTGCTGGATCGCCTCGGCGTCGACGGGAACGCCGGCCGGCGCCGTCAGCCCGGTGACCCCGAGCACGCACATCAGATTGAAGAGGTTACTGCCCACGACGTTGCCCACGGCGATGTCCCGCTCCCCCTTGAGGGCTGCCACCACCGACGTGGCCACCTCCGGCAACGAGGTGCCGGCGGCCACGAGCGTGAGGCCGATCACGAGCTCCGAAAAGCCCCAGCCGCGGGCGATCGCCACGGCCGCGTCAACGAACAGCCCCGAGCCGAGGATCAGCATCCCGAGGCCGGCCGCCACGAGGCTAAGCTGCACGAGCAGGCCCAGGCCGCCGCGGGCGGGCGGGGAAAACTCCTGCTCATACTCGGCGAGCACGGCCGGGTTGTTTTCCTGCCGGCTCTTGCGGATCGACCAGGTGGTGTAGGCGACCAGGCCGGCGGTGAGCAGGGCGCCGTCGAGCCGGCCGATGCCGCCGTCGAGGCTCATGAGGTAGACCGCGATCGAGACGGCGATCATCAGCGGCACGTCGAGCCGCACGAGCTGCTGATCGACCCGCAGGGGCACGATCAGCGCCGAGAGGCCGAGGATCACGAGCACGTTGAAGACGTTGCTGCCGACGACGTTTCCCAGGGCGATCTCCGGCTGGCCCGTGAAGGCCGACCGCAGGGAAACGACCAGCTCCGGGGCGCTTGTGCCGAAGGCCACGACCGTCAGGCCGATCACGAGCGGCGACACCCGCATCGCCGTGGCGAGGCCGACCGCCCCGCGGACGAGCACCTCGGCCCCGGCGGTGAGGATTCCGAGGCCGATTGCCAGCCAGAGCCAGGTCATGTGTGTGAAGCTCCGGCGGGCAGGTTCACCAATGCAAACCGAATTCCGCAGGCTGCAAGCCTGCGGCCACAGGTCATCGCCGCGGAGGGCCAGGACGTGTCGGGCGACCTCCAATCAGAATGCGACATCGATGAGGGTCCTTGCCTCCGAGCGTCAGGTTATCCACCCGTGTGGTGAGCGGAGCATCACCGCACCACCCGGGCCCCGCCGCCGGCGATCTGCTTCTCCACCTCCTTGCGGGTGGCCATCGAGGTGTCGCCCGGGGTGGTGGAGGCCAGCGCCCCATGGGCCGCCCCATACTCGACCGCCTTCTGGGGATCGTTGAACTCCAGGAAGCCGAAGGCCAGGCCGCTGGCAAAACTGTCGCCGCCGCCCACCCGGTCGAGGATCTCCAGTTCCGGATACTTTCGGCTGTCGTAGAACGAGCCATCGTGCCAGAGGATCGCGCTCCAGTCGTTCTTCGTGGCCGTGATCACCCGGCGGAGCGTCGTGGCTGCTACCTTGAAATTCGGATACTGCTTCACGGCCGTGGCGATCATCGCCTTGAAGGCATCGGTCTCGATTTCGCTGATCGCGTGGTCGACCCCCTCCACCTCGAAGCCGAGCGAGGCGGTGAAGTCTTCTTCGTTGCCAATCATTACGTCGACGTGCTTGGCGATCTCCCGGTTGACCTCCCGGGCCTTGTCCAGGCCGCCGATGCTCTTCCAGAGGCTGGGCCGGTAATTGAGGTCGTAGGAGACGATCGTGCCGTGTTGCTTCGCCGCCTGGACGGCCTCGATCGTCACCGCGGCGGTCGATTCCGAGAGGGCCGCGAAGATGCCCCCGGTGTGGAACCAGCGGACGCCGAGCCGGCCAAAAAGCCCTTCCCAATCCACGTCGCCCGGCTTGAGCTGGCTCGCGGCCGTGTTGCCCCGGTCGGGCACGCCCACCGCCCCGCGGATGCCAAAGCCCCGCTCCGTGAAGTTGAGGCCGTTGCGAACGCTCCGGCCGATGCCGTCGTCGGGCCGCCAGTGGATGAAGTCGGTGGCCACGCCCCCCTGCATCACGAAGTCTTCGATCAGGTGGCCCACTTCATTGTCGACGAAGGCGGTCACCACGGCCGTCTTGAGGCCGAAGCACTTTCGCAGCCCGCGGGCCACGTTGTATTCGCCGCCCCCCTCCCAGGCCTGAAACTGCCGGGTCGTGCGGATCCGCCCCTCACCCGGATCGAGCCGGAGCATGATCTCGCCGAGCGAGACCTCGT
>JBJOHE010000285.1:0-4326 GCA_046047895.1 Planctomycetota bacterium
CGGGGCTCGGTTTCGCGTGGTCTGCTTCCTCGGCACTGAATGCCCCCTGGCGAAGCTCTATGGGCCGAGGCTGGCCGCGCTTGCCCGAGAGTATGCCGACCAGGGTGTGGCCTTCATCGGGATCAACGCGAACCCGCAGGATTCGCTCGAGGAAATCCGGGCCGCTGCCGACCGGGCTGGCATCGAGTTTCCACTGCTCAAGGATGCCCGCCAGCAGGTGGCTCTCGCCCTCGGAGCGACCCGCACTCCCGAGGTGGTCGTGGTCGATGCCACCGGCCGCACTCGGTATCGCGGCCGGATCGACGACCAATACGCACCGGGTGTGGCCCGGCCGGAGGCCACGGCTCACCACCTGCGGGACGCCCTCCGGCAGCTGACGGCGGGCGAGGAGGTGGCGATCACCAGCACCGAACCGGTCGGCTGCCTGATCCAATTGCCGGCCGAATTGAAGCAGGCCGCCACCGAGGTCACCTTCGCCCGGGAGGTGAGCCGGATCCTCGAACGCAACTGCGTGGAATGCCATCGGGCCGGCGAGATCGGGCCGTTCGTGCTCGACGACTACGACGAGGTGGTCGGCTGGGGCGACATGCTGCTCGAGGTGATCGATCAGGGCCGCATGCCTCCCTGGCATGCCAGCGAGGCCGGGCTCCCCTTGGCCAACGCCCGACGGATGCCGGCGGAAGACATCGCCGCCCTGCGAGCCTGGGTGAAGGGAGGCATGCCCTTGGGAGATCCCGCCGAGCTGCCGGAGCCGATGGCCCGCGTCTCCGGCTGGGATCTTTCCGTCGAGCCAGACGCCGTGTTCCCCATGGCGGCCGAGCCGTTTGCCGTGCCAGCCGAGGGGGTCGTCGAATACCAATACTTCGTGGTCGATCCCGGCTTTACCGAAGATGTCTGGGTGAAGGAGGTCGCCGTTGAGCCAGGGAATCGGTCGGTCGTGCACCATGCCATCGTGTTCCTCCGGCCGCCCGACGGCGGCGAGCTGAGCGGCTTCGGCCTGCTCTGCGGCTACGTGCCCGGTCAGCGGCGGCTCGAATTGCCCGCCGGCCATGCCCAGCGAATCCAGGCCGGCACCCGGCTTGTGTTTCAGATGCATTACACGCCCACGGGCCGCCCCGAGGCCGACCTGACCCGCGTCGGACTCGTGTTTGCCGACGCTGCGGAGGTGACCCACGAGGTGTTTACGATCGGTGGCGTCGAGCAGGAGTTTGAGATTCCGCCCGGCGCTTCCGACTATCCGGTCGAGGGGGCCATCGGTGGCGTGCCGGCCACCGGCTCGCTGCTCGCCGTAACGCCCCACATGCACCTCCGCGGCCGCTCTTTCCGCCTGGAGGCGGTCCGGTCTGGTGATCGTGAACTGCTCATGGATGTGCCCCACTACGACTTCAACTGGCAGCACAACTACGCCCTCCGCGATCCGCTGCCGCTCGCCGGGGTCGATCGGCTCGGGTTCGTGATGACCTACGACAATTCGTCTGCGAATCCCTTCAATCCCGACCCGACCGAGCATGTCACCTGGGGCGACCAGACCTGGGAGGAAATGGCGGTGGTGTTTGCGACCGTGGCCCGGCCACTGGCGGCGACCGACGGGGTCCCTGCCGGGAAGGAGGCTGCCCAGGCCGAGGCCCAGGCCCGGCGGGAGGCGGAGATCACCCGGCAGGCCGAGGCGTTTGCCGATGACTACCTGGAAAAGCTCGACCGTGACGGAGACGGGACCATCGCTCGTGACGAGGCCCCGGACTCCGTCCGGATGTTCGCCTTCGGGCGGCTCGATCTCGATGACGACGGGGTCATTCGGCGGGATGAACTCGTCCGCCGAGCCGACGAGCGGTTTCGCCGCCGCTAGCCAGGGAGCGTCGCCGTTGTGAAGACCGTGATCGAGTGGCTGGCAAGGGCCGTGGTCGACCATCCGGCTGCCGCCAGCCTGGCGCTCGTCGTGCTCACGGTCGTCGCCGGGCTCGGCCGCATCGACCCCGATTGGCTCGACCGCTTCACGGCCCGCGGCCCTGCATCGGCCTCGGAACACCGCTCCGCCGAGCCGGCTGTGTCCCGGCCAGACATCGAGCCCATCCAGGTGTCTCGCGGCGATGTCGTGCTCGTGGCCCGCGCCGCCGACTTCTTCACGCCCGCCGCCGCCGACGGGATGCGGGCCGCGGTGGCCGCCCTGGAAGCCTTGCCCCAGGTGCGAAGCGTGTTCTGGATGGAACGGGCCCCCACGCTCAACATCTTCGGGCTCCGTGAGCCGGTGCTGCCGCGGGCCACCGGCTCCCCCGCCCGGTTCGCCGCGGCCCGCGAGCGGGCCCTGGCCCACCCGCTCGTCGGCGGCCAACTGCTCGCGGCTGATGGGCAGACGGCGCTCCTGCTGGTCGACCTCGATTGGCTCGCGGTGACCGACGACGCCGATTGCACGACCCGGCTGCGGGAGGCTGCCAGCCGGGCCGTTGCGGCCGTGCCGGGAGCCGCAATTGATTTTCAGCTCACCGGCAACGTGCCCTTGCGGCTGCGAGACGCCAACGTCACCCGGGGCAACGAGCGGAAGTATCAGCTGATCGGCTACGGCATGGCGATCGCGATCGCCTGGGTGCTGTTCCGCGGCTGGGAGGCGGTCGTGATCGTGGCCCTGGCCCCGGTCTGCGGTGTTTTTTGGACGATGGGCCTCCTGCCGCTCGTCGGCCTCGGCGGCAATCCGTTCAACGCCGTCGTCGTGCCGGTGCTCCTCTGCATGGTGGGCTTCACCGACGGCGTCCACATGATGGTGCAGATCAGACGGCATCGGGCCGCAGGGCTCACGGCCAGGGAGGCCACCCGCCGGGCGATCGAGGAGGTGGGGCTCGCCTGCTGGCTCACCTCGCTCACCACCGGCATCGGCTTCGGCTCGCTCCTGCTCGCCCACCACGAACTCGTGCGGGAGTTCGGCCTGAGCTGTGTGATCGGCGTGGCGCTGACGTTTGTCGCCGTGGTGACCATCGTGCCCCTGGCATCGGCTTCGCGGCTGGGCCGAAACGTCCATCGGGGCCACGGCCGCAACCTGATCGACCGCCATCTCGGCAGGATCTCCCTCGTGATCGACGCCGTGCTCGCCCGACCGCGGGCCTACGCGATCGGCGGGGTGGCGATCACCGTGGCCCTCGCCGCGGTCACGCTCCAGCTCCGCCCTGATCAACGTCGCACCAGCGGACTTCCGGCCGGCACCGAGGAGGCCCGGGCCCTGGCCCACATCGATTCCGTCTTCGGCGGAATGGAGACGGCCCGCGTCGAAATCGGCTGGGGGCCGGGGATCTCAGCCGCAGCTCCCGAGGTCGGCGCGGTGATCGCGGAGGTCGATGCGGCGGTGACGGCCGAGCCGCTTCTGGGCGGCCCGCTCTCGGTGGCCCGTCTGCTTGCGGCGTTGCCCGGCGAGGGGGCGATCGTGACGCGGATGTCGCTTCTCGAACTCCTCCCGCCGCCACTCAAACGGGCCTACTACATCCCGGAGGACCGCGAAGCGTTCGTCACCTTCCGGGTGCAGGATCTCGGGATCGCCGCCTACAGCGAGGTGTTCGAACGGCTCCAGACGAAGCTTGACGCGATCCAGGCGGCCCACCCCGGGTTCACCGCCGAGCTTGCCGGCTCCGCCGTCCGCCGCTGGCGTGACCTCTACCGCATCGTGGTCGATCTGGCCACGAGCCTGGGCACGGCCAGCCTGATCATCTTCGCGGTGCTCACGGTCGCCTACCGGTCGCTGCGAATCGGCCTGATCTCGGTGGTGCCCAACCTCTTCCCGCTCGTGGCCACCGGCGCCACGCTCGTCGCCTGCGGCCAGCACCTGGAGATCGTGAGCGTCTGTTCCTTCACGGTCTGCCTGGGCATCGCTGTGGATGACACGATCCACTTCCTGACCCGGTTTCGTGAGGAGCAGGAGCGGCACGGCGACCGGCTGCCGGCGATCCGGCGGGCCTTCGTGGGCGTGGGGACCGCCCTGGTGATGACCACGGTGGTGCTGGTGCTGGGATTTGCCACCGCGATGCTGAGCGACTCGCGGGCCCATCAACTCTTCGCGGCCATGGGGATCATGACGATCGGCACGGCGCTGTTTGCCGACCTGGTCTTCCTCCCCGCCTTGCTGGCGGTGTTCGCGCCATCAGCCAAGCCCGGATCACGCTAGGTGGTGCGAGGCAGTTGGTGGGGGATGGTTGGTGGGGGACGGTTGGTGGGGGACTGAAGCGATCTCAACTGGTGGGCCGGGGCCGCTCATGCCCCCGCGCCGGACGTTCGCTGCGGGCATCCATGCCCTTCGCTCACTCCGAGATAACTTCGCTTTCGCCCTCCGGGCTTCGCTCGTTCTCT
>JBJOHE010000286.1:0-6608 GCA_046047895.1 Planctomycetota bacterium
CGAAGGGCATGGATGCCCGGAGCGAACGTCCGGCGAAGGGATATGGGCAGTCCCGGCCTTCCAGTTGACGCCGCTTCCGGCACTTCCGACGCGGCCCCCGGGTCAGGGCTGCCCGTGTCCCTGAGACGGCCTAGAGAACGAGCGCAGCCCGGAGGGCGAGAGCGACGTTCTCTCGGAGTGAGCGAAGGGCATGGATGCCCGGAGCGAACGTCCGGCGAAGGGATATGGGCAGTCCCGGCCTTCCAGTTGACGCCGCCTCTGTCCGCACCCTGCACGCCCGAGCCGACGCGGGTCGGTTTTCCGATTGACGCGACCGCGATCGGCCCGGGAAACTGACGGGTTACGTCAATCCTCCCGCCCCGAGAGTCATTCCGCATGGCCGCCGGACTGCATCGCCTGCCGCTCGAGAAACCCATCTACGAACTCGAAGACCGGATCGCCGCCCTCGAAGCAGCGCCGCTCGGCGGCCAGCAGCAGGAGGAGCTTCGTCGGCTCCGTCGGGAACTGGTCGAGGTCCAGCGGACGATCTTCGGCGGGCTCGACCCCTGGCAGACGGTCGAGGTGTCGCGGCACCCAGACCGCCCGAAGACGAGCGACTACCTGGAGCTGGTGTTCGACGAGTTTGTGGAACTGCACGGCGACCGGTCGTTTGGCGACGACCGGGCGATGCTCACCGGGTTCGCCAAGCTCGACCAGCACAAGGTGATGGTGATCGGGCACCAGAAGGGCAAGACGCTCGCCGAGCGGCAGGCCTGCCACTTCGGCTGCGCCCACCCGGAGGGCTATCGCAAGGCGATGGGCAAGATGCGACTTGCGGCCAAGTACGGCCTGCCGGTGATCTGCCTGATCGACACACCGGGGGCCTATCCGGGCGTGGGTGCCGAGGAGCGAGGCCAGGCCCAGGTGATCGCCGAGAGCATGTTTCTGATGGCGTCGCTGCCGGTGCCGATCACCTGCGTGGTGATCGGCGAGGGGGGCTCGGGCGGGGCGCTCGGGATCGGCGTGGGAGACCGGGTGGCAATCCTGGAGCATGCCTACTACAGCGTGATCAGCCCGGAAGGCTGCGCCGGCATCCTCTGGAAGAGCGTCGAGTACAAGGCCGACGCGGCGCGGGCGCTGCGGTTCCGCTCCCGCGACCTCCAGGAGCTCGGCGTGGTCGACGCCGTGATCGAGGAGCCGGCTGGCGGCGCCCATCGGCATCCGCGGCAGATGGCGATGCGGCTCAAGACCTACCTCGGCCGGACGCTCCGGGAGCTGGTGGCCCGGCCGGTCGACGAACTGGTGGCCGAGCGGTACGAAAAGTTCCGCCGGATGGGAAGGTTCCTCGACGAGCCTCAGCCCGCATGATGGTGGCCTGACCCCGCCTGCAACCCATGGATCACCCTGGCGTGCTCGGGTCATTCCGGGGGGAAACCCAGGCCGCTGCCCGATTGAAGACGACCGCGAGGGCGGCCGAAAGGGCGGCATACACCAGGGGCGTCGAGCCGTAGCTGGCGTCCTTCGGGTTGAGGGCGACCATCACGAACAGGGCGGCCGCCATGACGCTCGTCAGCGACAGGCCGGTCAGTGCGAGACGCCAGGCATCCGATTTCATGCTGAAACTCCATGGGACTGCAAAAGTTCTTCCGCTGTCGTGATCGCCTGAGCGGACAAGGGATCGACGGTCTCGGACGAGAAGGGGAGACATGAAGCCATCAGGGAACGGCCGCCAAGACCGAGTTTTTCGAGCAACGACACCCGCACCCGGCCGGCGAGCACGTTGAACTCCTGTTTCCTGATTTTGGTCCCGATCGCCCGGTAGACACTCGCCGCGGTGCGGACGGCCAGGCGAGAGCCGACGTCGAGGGCCCTGATCCCCTGATTCCCGGCAGCATAGTAGCCTTCCGCAAGGTCGAGGATCCGCCGAACTCCGTCGCGCACGGCTTCCGGCCGGGGCGGCCCATCTCCCGGCCGCAGTCCTTCGGTCCATTCCACGGGGAGGTAGCATCGTCCACGCTGCCAGTCCTCGGCAACATCCCGGGCGATGTTCGTCAACTGCATTCCCATGCCGAGCGCGGCCGCGTGGGGCAGAAACCGTCGCTCCCGAAGTCCCAGGATCGGGCACATGAGCACGCCGACCGTTCCGGCCACACGGAAGCAATACCGCAGGAGATCAGCCTGGTTCAAGTCGGCGGCTGCGGTGACATCCGATCGCATGCCCACCAGCAGGGCATCGGCCGCTGCAAGGCTGAGGTTGTACCGGCGAACCAACGTTGCCAACCAGAGGCTCTCCGGGGCCTCCGGGGCCTGATCCTGCCCCAGACGACGAAGGTCCTGCGAGGCGAGATCGACGAAGGCATCCGCTGCCTGGGGCGACGGAGCGGAATCGACGCCGTCGTCGCACCAGCGGCACCAGGCATAGAGCCGCTCGACGTCGGCACGCCTGTCGGCCGGCAGCAGGCGGCTCGCAAACCAAAAGGAGCGGCTGTGCCGCTGGATCGACTCGCGGGCGGCGGAACTGCCTTCCGTTCCTGGCCCGGCTCGGCCTCGTTTCAGCCCGCTGCTCCCGCTGGCAACCGTCCCGCCCGGCAACCTGCTAGGCATTGGAGACCCGATAATCCGCCGCGATCGTGTCGCAGGTCGCCTTGGCCGAGTTCACGACGCCGGGCACGCCCGCCCCGGGATGGGTGCCCGCCCCCACGAGGTAGAGACCGGGAATCTCCGGGTCGCGATTGTGCGGACGGAAGTAGGCACTCTGCGTGAGCGTCGGCGCGACGGAAAAGGCGGAGCCGTGATAGCCACTGAACTTCGCGGCGAAATCGGCCGGCGTGAACTGCCGGCGGGTGACGATGGAGTCCCGCAGCCCCGGAAGATGCCGCTCGAGCGATTCGAGAATGGCATCGCCATATGCGGGGCCTCGAGACTCCCAATCGATCTCGGCGTTCCCCAGGTGCGGCACGGGACTGAGCACATAGAACGACTCGCCGCCGGGAGGCGCCATGCCCGGATCGGTCACTGTCGGGGCATGAAGGTAGAGGCTGAAATCTTCGGGGAGTCGCCGGCCGTGAAAGATGTCCCGGAGCAGCCCCCGAAACCTCGGCCCGAACAGGATCGTGTGATGAGCCAGGTTTTCGTACCGGCGATTCGTGCCGAAGTAGAGCACGAACAGCGACATCGACCAGCTCATCCGCTCCAGCCGCCGCTGTCGCCGGCGGGCCGCCTCGAGCCCTCGATACAGCCTGGAGTAGGTGTGGTGGACGTCGGCATTGGAGACGACGAGATCGAATGGCTCGGGAGGACAACCCGCGGCATGCACCACGTGCTGCGGTGAGCCCCGGCCCGACTGAAGCGTCACATGGTCGACGGCAGCGTTGAGCCTGAGCGTGCCGCCGAGCTCCTGGAACAACCGCACGAGTCCGCGAACGAGCGCGCCGGTGCCTCCCTCGGGGAAGAACACGCCCCACTTCCGTTCGATCCAGTGGATCAGCGTGTAGATGCAGCTCGTCTCCAGCGGATTCCCGCCCACGAGCAGCGGATGAAAGCTGAAAGCCTGCCGCAAGTGCTCGTCCCGCACGAACCGCGAGACCGTGGCATACACGCTCCGGTCGGCCCGCAGCATGGCCAGGTGGGGGGCGGCTCGAACCATGTCTGTGAAGTTGAGGAAGGGCACCGAGCCGAGTTCCTCGTATCCCTTCGCGAAGACGCGTCGGGAGTAATCGGCGAATCGCCGATAGCCATCGACATCGCGGGGGCTCACCCGCCTCACCTGCTCGATCAGCCCCGGCTCGTCGGCGACGTAATCGAACTCGACCCCGTCGCTCCATTGCAGGCGATAGAGCGGAGTCACCGGGAGGAGACGCACGTAGTCGGACAGGCGGCGGCCCGAAAGCTCGAAGAGCTCTTCCAGGCAGTGAGGAGCGGTGATCACCGTCGGGCCCGCATCAAACACAAACCCCTGATCTTCGAAGACGTAGGCCCTCCCGCCCGGCTTGTCATGGGCCTCGTAACAGACGGTGTCGAAACCCATCGCCTGCAGCCGGATCGCCGCTGCCAGCCCTCCAAAGCCGCTTCCAATCACCGCAGCCCGGCGGGGCGGGCGATCGGAGCGGCGATGGATCGGAGGCTCGGGCAGCGGCGCTGGGCTCATCCCGCGGCCTCGGTGACGGCAGGCTCCCGGGGGAGGCGAAGCTGGGCGGCAACCTCTGCCAGGGGGACGGCAGACCGACCACCCCCCACGGTGACGGCAAGCTGATCCGCAGCCCGTTCGAGCCGGGCATCGATCGTGGCCGCCGCCCGGCCAAGGCTGGCGTTGAGCAGCTCGGCAGCGATCTGTCGGAGCGGCGCCAGATCATGCCCGGCCCGGCGGATCCGCCGTTGGAGCAACGCGAACCGGGCAGGGGGGAGTTCACTGGCGGCCCAGGCCCACGGCCAGGTTACCCGCCGGTTCCGCAGGTCGTCACACCGCTCGGCGCCGTCGATAAAATCGGCGAGTTCATCAAGGTCGTTCCGCATCTGCAGGCAGATCCCGACGCGGCAGCCGAAGGCGGCGACCGCCCGCAGCGTCTGCGGATTCCCTGCTGCGGCGTGCGCACCGCACCACGCGGCCAGCGACACGAGCCGGCCGGTCTTCCACCGCGAGATTGCCAGCACCGCAGCATGGGCCTGCCTCGGAGTCACCTCGTCGATTCGTGTCGATAGATCGATCGCCTGCCCCTCGTGGCACTGCCGCGCGACCTGAATGAACTGAGTCAGGAGCGACGCGGACTGGGCCGGGTCCGGAAACGCAGCTGCCGCGAGTTCCAAAGCCCTGAAATACATCCAATTCCCGGCATTCACGGCCCGGGCACCGCCAATCACACGGTGGAGGGCCGGCTGGTTTCGGCGGGTCAGCGAATCATCCTCGAAGTCATCGATCACGAGCGAGCCTGCATGGAGCATCTCGACCGCGTCGATCACGAGGGCAGGGGCCCCCCCGCGGCCGCCCGCCAACTCATACGCCCGTTGGAGGAACGTCGCCCGAAACCGCTTGCCACCGATCCCGGGGTAGAGATCAGGCGGAAGTTGCAGCCCTTTGGACCAGCCGTGCCGCGTCTGCGGCGTCTGGTGGGAACGTCCGGCAAAACCGAGGGGATTCATCATCATGGTGGCACCGGACCTAGGCGGAGAGAAACGACCGGGCGAAACGGATCGGCGTCAGGCCGGAGGGTGGCCGTCCAATGACGATCCGAGCCGCATCGCCGACTGTAAACCGGTAGCCGTAGAAGCGGGCGATTCGCTCCTCGGGAAGCACCCGGTAGAACCGGCGAAAAACCTTCCACCGATGCGCCGGCTTCACCAGACAGAACAGCAGACGATTCAGCATCCGGGCGAACCCGTTCCGCAGGGCGTCGGTTTTTCCTGCCACCCCCAGCTCGGCGACGATTCGCTCAGGACGGGATCGGGCCACCAGTTCAGCGAACCTGATCGCCAACGGCATCGAGTAGCCGGTGGCGGCGTGATACCAACCGCCGGCGTAGCCGCCGGCGATCACCCGCGGATCGCCGCGAGCCGTCCGGGCGTAGGGCATCGGAAGGCAGCCACGCTCGGTTCTCACCACTTCCGCGGCATCGACGCCGGCGGCTGCCAGCCTGGCCTCGATGAGTTGATCAGCCCGCCCCTGGTCGCAGGCAGGGTCTTCGTGGAAGCGGGTGTATTCCAGCAGAACCCGGTGCGGCCCGAATGGCAGCTCGTAGAGAAACTCAAACCCGCCGGCCTGATCGGCCGGAACATCCATCACCGTCGGCTCAGAGGCGGGCCAACGTCGGTCGATCGCGTATTCACGGCCGATGAACGACTGAAACCCCACACCCCGCGGCGATCCGCCTGCCGCGGCCAGGCCCCGGCAATCGATCACAGCCCGGCAGTCGACAGCCTCGTCTCCGGCGATGATCACCCGTGTCGGTGTTGCGATCTCGCACGTCACTCCGGTGCGAACCACCACCCGGGACGGTCCGGCCGTGCCAGCCGCCAACGCAGCGGTGGCCGCGCGGAGACGGTCGGAGGTGATGGTGGCGTACGGGATCTCGACTCGCCGCAGGAGCCCGGGAAACCTCACGGAATAGCCCGGCCACCGATGGCCCACGAGTGGCTCGAGCCAGTTCCACGCCTCCTCCGGCACGTCGGATTCATGGAACGACCAGGTGTGGTTTCCACAGAGTTCCTGGGCCTGTTCCACCAGCAACACCCGCGCCTCCGGCCGCCGGTGGGCGAGCGCGTGAGTCAGCAGGCACCCCTGGAGCCCACCGCCGACGATGACATAATCGAGTTCATCGGTGGCCATCAGGCGGGGCTCCCGAGGCGGAACGATTCCGCAGGGTGACGGCTTTCGAAGCGGTCCAGGAACGGACCAACACCGTGCAGGAGCAGGTGAGGCACCGCGACGGCGCTCAGACAGACGAATGTCGCACGGATCAGCGTGTCATCCCAGACACCCGTTCGCAGCAGTCGCTGGGTCGCCAACGCCGTCAACGCGATCGCTCCAAGGGTCATCGGGGCCAGGCTGGTGGCAAGCCGCGGCCAGCTTTGCCCGAGTTCCCGACGCAGCCGCCTCAGGCCACGCACGGAGTGCCAGCCGCAGAAATACACGAGGA
>JBJOHE010000287.1:0-8806 GCA_046047895.1 Planctomycetota bacterium
GGGCGATCGCCGCGCTCGAGGTGCCCGTCTATTGTATCCCGGGCAACCACGACCACGGCGGCCCCGACAGCCTCTGGGAGCAGCCCTTCTTCCGGAGCGAACATCGACGGCTCGCGGCCAACTTCCATCTGCTGCACGAGCCCGAGCCGATGGTCGTGGATCTGCCGGCTCCCGAAGGTGGCTCGTCGAGCATCGTGCTGCTTCCCTGCCCGTTGCGGCGCCGTCACGAGACCGACGATCCCACCGCCTGGCTCCGCACGCTCGACTTCAATCCCTTCGGCGATCGTCCCCGAATCGTGATCGCCCATGGCAGCACGACGGTGTTCGCAGCCGGAGGCTTTGAGGCAGGCTCAGTCGGCATGAGCCAGACCGACGACGAAGAGATTGTCACGAGTGGCATCAACACGCTCGCCCTCGACCGGCTGCCGGTCGAGGAGATCGACTACCTGGCCCTTGGCGACTGGCATGGCTTCCTCGCAGCCGCCCCCAAGGCCTTCTACAGCGGTGCTCCGGAGATCGATCGGTTTCCCAAGCCGGGGCAGCAGCCGGGATCCGTCGCGGTCGTCACGGTGGCCCGGGCTCTCGAGCCGCGGGTGGAACCGGTGGCGACGGGCAGGTTTCGCTGGATACGGCATTCGTTCGACCTGGGCGACGAGGGTCCCCGACAGCTCGACGACTGGCTCACCGAGGCGGCCCGGCCGACCACCGTCGGTGAGCCCGGCTTTGATACCTGCCTCGCACGGCTGGAGGTCCGCGGCAGTATGTCGCTGGCCCAGCGGGCCGAACTCGACCGGATCATGGAATCCTGGACGGCCCGGCTCATTCGGCTCGATCTCGACGACCAGACCGTTCTCGCCCCATCCGCCGAGGAGATCCGTGAACTCGCAGAGCGGCCTGGTGATCCGATCATCGCCCGCGTGGCCGCCGAACTCGTGGCGCTGCTCGAGCGCGGGTCGGTGGCGGGTAGCGATGCGGAACCGTGTGACCCCGAGGTAGCTCGTCGCGCGATCCATATCCTCCATCACCTCGTCGCGTCCGCCAGTTGCCCAGCCGCGGAACCGCACGCATGAAGCTGCTTGCCGTCACCGTCGAGAACGTCCGGGTGCTCAAACAGGCGAGCCTTGCGTTCGATCCGTCACGCACCGTCGTGGGTGGGCCACAGGAATTCGGCAAGAGCACCCTCGTGGAAGCGATTCACAACGCCCTCTTTCTCAAGAGCCGGGGCACGAGCGCGAGCCACAAGGCGATGCGCTCCGACCTCCATCCCGGCCACCCCGCCGTCACGCTCTCGTTTGAGACCGGAGGCCGGCGATACACCATCAAGAAAACCTTCGCCGGAAACACTGCCGCATCGGCGACGATTCTGACCGACGAAGGGCCTGCCGACGCTGCTCCGGTAGGCTCCGGAGCCGGCAGCGGCCGGCCACTTCGAGGTGACGAGGCAGAGACCCGGATTCACGAACTGCTGCAGGCCGAGAATCTCGGCAGCCGCACCGTCGATAGCCGACTGCGGATGCAGTGGGCCCATCTCTGGGTCTGGCAGGGCACCTCCGGGCACGACCCAGTCGCCCAGGCCAACGCCGAGAAGCCAGCCGAACAGCTTCGCGACCGGCTCAGTCGCCTGGGCGGTGGTGGCGTGCTCGAATCGTCACTCGACGCACAGGCCGGACGCGAGATCGCCGGCCGCTACCGCGGGATCTACCGCGACAACGGTGACGTCCGCACCGGATCCGATCTCGCGCGAGCGATCGACGACCACGAGCAGGCCGAGGCGAGCTTCGCCACGGCTGCCGCCCGGGTAAAAGCCCTCGACTCGGCCGTCGATGCGATCGATGCAGCCGAGAACACGATCGGCCAGTCTGCGGCCCGGCTCGAAGCCCACACCGCCGAACTCGCCGAGGTCATCGAGAAGCTTCGCGCGGTCAACGACCTGCGAGTCCGGCTCGCCGAGGAACAGGCCGCGGCTCGCGAGGCCGACGCCGCGCTGAAAGCGATAACCATGGCCGACGCCGAGATCACCGGCTGTGAAGCGGAACTGGCCGCCTTGACCACAACGATCGAGCCGGCCAGGCAGCGGCTGACAGAACTGGCCGCTGCGGAGCAGGCGGCCTCCGCCGCGCTCACCACGGCCTTCGACGCCGTCGATTCCGCGACCACAAGCCAGCAGGAGGCGGCCGCGGCAGTGGCCCTGCTCGAACTCTGCGAGCAACGCGCGCGGCTGACGGTGGAGCGGCACGGCCTCGGCGGCCGCTGCACCCGAATTGACGCCCTGCGAGGGAAGATCGCCGCGCTCGAGGCAGAGCGGAAGGACCTCGCCGCAATCACCGCCGACGACGTGGCCCGGCTCGAGAGGCTCGAGCGGGCCCGCGACGCCGCGGCAACCACGCTTGACGCCATCGCCACGAAGGTCGTGTTCTCCATCGGCCCCGGCCCCGTCCGGCTCGCCGGTGAGCCGCTCGTTCCTGGCGCGGCCGTCACCATCGCGGCGGAAAGCGAGCTGGTCGTGGGGCCACCGGGCCACGAAGCCATTCTCACCATCGCGCCAGGTGGCGGCCGCTCGCTCGCCGACGCCACACGGGCAAGCCAGCAGGCCCACCGTGAACTCGCCACGGCCCTCGACGCTCTCAGAATCGAGTCGGCCGCAGCTGCCCGACATGCCCACACCCGCCTGCAGGCGATCCAGACGGAGATCGCAGCCCACGAGGGCGCCTTTGAGAGCCTGGGCGGAGATCAGGCCCGGCGCGAGTTCGAAGCACTGGTGGCCAAGATCGCCAGCGTCGAGGCTGAGATTCGTCGCCGGGCTCCCGAGGGCTTCGATCCCGATGCGGAGTTCAACCCGGCGGCCGCCGGCGAGCAGGTGACCGCCCCCGAGGCTCCCGCTGCAGCGATCCGTCGCGCTGAGGTGACGAAGGCCGCCATTCATGCGAGGCTGGTCGCGGCCCACGCGGCTCGCGACGCGGCCTCGACCGCCGCAGCCCGCGCCTCTGCCGCCGCCACGGCAGCCCGCAAGCGCCACGAGGAGCTGACCGTCACTCATCGAGACGTGTCTGAGTCAATCCAGGCGACTCGGAGCATGATCGACTCGCTGACGGCCCGCCGCAGTCTGCTCGTGGAGCGATTCGGGGTCGATCGAACCGCGGCGATCCGCGACCGAACCGACGCAGCCATGATGAAGGCCGCCGCGGCGAAGTCGACACTGGAGCAACTCACGGCCCTCGCTCCGGAGTCGCTCGTCCGTGAGCAGACCCGGCTCGAGCGGGCGATCACCAACCTTCGCACGCAGCGGCAAGACGCCGAAATGGCCCGCCAGGTGGCCCGAGAAAAACTTCGCCGCGAAGGCACCGACGACCCTCGCGATGACCTGGCTCGAGCCACGGTTCGCCGGCGGCTCGCTGCGGCCAAGCTGGAAAACGCCCGCCGCGAGGCTGAGGCCACGAAGCTCCTGGCGGACCTGTTCGCCGTCAAGAAGCGCGACGTGGAAACCCAATTCGTCACCCCGCTATCGACCCGGGTGGCCGACTACCTCCGAACGATCCTCGGCTCCGACACGGCCGTCGAAATCGGCTACACCGACGGACAGTTTGGGAAGCTTTCCGTGGCTCGCGGAGAGTTCGGCAACGTCAGTTGGGATTTTGCCAGCCTCTCGGGAGGTACCAAGGAACAGGTGGCCGCGGCCTTCCGGCTGGCGATGGCGGAGATTCTGGCCGAGGGCCACGGCGGCACTCTTCCGATCATCTTCGACGATGCCTTCACGAACGCCGATGCCGGCCGCCAGCAGAAGCTCCAGCGGCTGCTCGACCTAGCCGCCGATCGTGGACTACAGGTGATCGTGTTTTCCTGCACGCCCGAAGACTACGTCGGCCTCGGTGGCCGCGAGGTATTGCTGCCAAGCCCGATCGCGGCGGGCGACGAGTGAGGCCTCGCCCGAGGGAACCAGCCTATTGCGCCAGATACAGCGGCAGCGGACTATCCCGGAGCAGCTTGAGCGCCGTCTCCCCGAACAGCCGCCGCATGATCAGGTTCTTGGAACTGTTGCCGGCCACGATCAGGTCGGCGTTCCAGGCCTGGGCGTAGGGAATGAGTTCCCGCTCGGGGTCGCCCTGGCAGTGGTCGATGCTCGATGGCCGGGCATGGGCGAGGAAGTAGGCCGCCGCCTTCTCCAGCCGCCGCTGGGCCGCCGCCTGGTCGGTGCCGAAGTGCACGATCCGCACCTCGGCATCGGCGAACAGGCCCGACTGCACGAAATGCTTGAAGGTCTTGGCGCTCTCGATCGAGCCGGAATAGGCCACGAGCACCTTGTGGATCGGTCGATATTCCTCCCCCACGGCGAGGATCGGCCGGACGCCGCCCGACACGAGCCGCTCGAGGGCGTCGACCGGCTCCGGCACCACGTCGTGCTCGAACAGGCCCCGCAGGCCGAACACGCACATGTCGTGGTAGCGGACGAGATCCTCGGCCACTACGAAGGGGTCGCCCGTCTCCTCGTTGATCCGGTGGGCCACGCCGGCGGCCCGGCAGCGGGTCGCGAAGGTCTCCTCGGCGGCGGCGATGTCGGCCCGGGCCCGCTCGTAGCGATTCCGCCGAAGATCGGCCGTGGCCTCCTCCACACCAATTCCCATCGGCCGGGGCCCGGTCCATTCGAGCCGGATCGGGTCGGTGACGGCCAGGCCCACGAGTTCCGCTCCGCGGGGCTTGGCGATCGCGATCGCATGCTCCGTGACGCTCGTGGCTGTCTGGCTGGTGCCGAGGCCGACGAGAATTCGTTTGACGGGGTCTGACATACGGCACCTCCGGGGATGGTCCCGTATGCTACGGCATCGTCGCTTCACCTGGGAGGGCCGCGTCATGATCTCCTTATCCCGCCGGCTGGTGCCGTGCCTGCTCAGGGTCGAGTTCGCGTTCCGACGCGGCCGGCTGCCGCTGGTGGTGCTGGCCCTGCTCGCGAGTTTGCCGCTGCTGGCGGCCGAACCAAGCTGGACCCAGTGGCGGGGCCCCCGCCGCGACGGCTTCGTGGCCCCCGTCGAGTGGCCCAAGGGCCTCGCCCAAGACCGGGTCATCCGCCGCTGGCGGGTCGATCTGGGGCCCAGCTACTCAGGTCCCGTCCTCGCCCGTCTGGACGGCGATCGCACCGCCGTGATCGTGACCGAGACCCACGACAAGGCGGTGGAGCGTGTCACGGCCCTCGACCGGGCCTCGGGGGAACAACTCTGGCAGGCCGAGTGGGAAGGCGCGATGAGCGTGCCCTTCTTCGCCGCCTCCAACGGGTCGTGGATCCGGGCGACCCCCTGCGTTGACGACGGCCGGGTGTTCGTGGCCGGCATGCGGGATCTGCTCGTCTGTCTCGAAGCGGCGACCGGTGAGGAACTCTGGCGGGTCGACTTCATGAAGGCTCTCGACAGTCCGCTGCCGGCCTTCGGCTTCGTGTCGAGCCCGCTCGTGATCGGCGAGCATGTCTACGTGCAGGCCGGCGGCGGCTTCGTAAAGCTCGTCAAGGCCACCGGCGAGATCGTCTGGCGGGTGCTCGATGACGGCGGGGGGATGTCGGGCAGCGCCTTCTCATCTCCCTACCTCACCACGCTCGACGGCCGGCCCCAGATTCTCGTGCAGACCCGCAATGAGCTGGCCGGCGTCGATCTCGAAACAGGTGAGGTGCTTTGGAAAACGGGCGTCGAGGCCTTCCGAGGCATGAACATCGTCACGCCCACCGTCCACAACGGCAACGTGTTCACCACGAGCTACGGCGGCGGCTCGTTCCTGTTCGCAGTCGACCCGCAGCAGGAGGAAAAGCCCGTTGCCCAGCTCTGGCGGAACAAGGTGCAGGGCTATATGTCGAGCCCGATCGTGATGGACGATCACGCCTACGTGCACCTGCGGAACCAGCGGTTCGCCTGCCTCGATCTCACGACGGGTAAGGAGGCCTGGATCACCAAGCCCTTCGGCAAGTATTGGAGCCTGGTGGCCAACGGACGCAGGATCCTGGCCCTCGACGAGACGGGCGACCTACGGCTGATCGAAGCCTCGCCCGAGTCGTTTCAACTCCTTGGCGAGGCGAAAGTGGCCGAGGAGGAGAGCTGGGCCCATCTGGCCGTGGAGGGCCGGGACCTCTACGTCCGCGACCTCAAGGGCCTCACGGCCTACGAGTGGCAGTGAGCCGCCAGCCCCACTTGGCCAGTTCGATCACCGTCACGGGCACGAGGGCCAGGCCGATCACGAGCAGCCAGTCGCGACCGAGCTGCGAACCCACCTCGAACACGCTCTGGGCATAGGGCAGGGTCACAACCGTCAGCTGGAGCAGGGCCGAGATGGCGACGGCCGCCAGCAGCCAGGGATTGGTGAAAAATCCGAGCTCCAACGCTGTCCGCCGGTCGCTGCGACAGCCGATCGCGAAAAACAGCTGGCTAAATGCCGCCACGCAGAAGGTCACCGTGCGGGCATGGGGGAGCCGGGCTGGATCGCCCCCCCAACTCCACCAGAAGGCCACGAGCGATACCGCCGCCACGATCACGCCGTGGGCGAGGATCAGCCCGCCCCTGGCCCAGGTGATCACCGGCTCGCGGGGCGGTCGGGGCGCCCGCTCCATGATGTCAGGTTCCGGGGGCTCGAGGCCGAGGGCCAGCGCCGGCAGCCCGTCGGTGACGAGATTGAGCCAGAGGATCTGGATTGCGGCCAGCGGGGCCGGCCAGCCCGCCACCGCCGCCACGAACATCACGAGCACCTCGCCTGCGTTGCACGACAGCAGATAGTGGATGAACTTCTGGATGTTGTCGTAGATGCCCCGCCCTTCCTCCACCGCGGCGACGATCGAGGTGAAGTTGTCGTCGGTGAGCACCATGTCGGAGGCTTCCTTGGTGACGTCGGTGCCGGTGATGCCCATCGCGATCCCGATGTCGGCCGCCTTGACCGCCGGAGCATCGTTGACCCCGTCGCCCGTCATCGCCACCACGCCACCCCGGGCCTGCCAGGCCTTGACCACCCGGAGTTTGTGCTCGGCCGAGACACGGGCGTAGACAGCCACGTCCGGTGCCAGTCGAGCCAGGGCGGCCTCGTCGAGCCGGTCGAGCTCCGCCCCGGTGACCGCCCGGCCGCTCCCCTCGACCATTCCCAGCTCCCGGCCGATCGCCAGGGCCGTCGCCGGATGATCGCCCGTGATCATCACCGGCCGGATACCGGCCGACCGGCAGGTCTCGACCGCCCGCTTCACCTCGTCCCGCGGGGGATCGATCATGCCCACCAGGCCGACATGCACGAGGTTCTGTTCGGCGGCGTCCGCGGCCTGCTCAACCGACTCGTCGGCCGCGAGCGGCCGACAGGCGAGCGACAACACCCGCAGGGCCCGGTCGGCGAGCCCCTCGGCCGCCGCCAGAATCTCCCGCCGCCGCTCGGCCGTGAGCGGCAGGTCTTCACCGCCGCGTCGCTCCGCCAGGCAGTGGGGCAGAACCGCCTCGGTGGCCCCCTTGGTTTCGAGCACCCGTCGGCCATCGGCCAGCCTCACGACCACGCTCATCCGCTTGCGGTCGGAATCGAAGGGGATCTCGAAGACAACCGGCTCGGCCGGATCCTCCCGTGGAACGCCCGCCTTGAGGGCCGCCACAACGAGCGCGCCTTCGGTCGGATCGCCCACTACCTGCCAGCTGCCGCCATCCCGCCCCGGCTGCACCTCTGCGTTGTTGCAGCGGGCGGCGATCTGGAGAAGCCTGTGGAGATCGGCCTCGGCCGACGGACCTGCAGGCTCGACTCCCGGCAGCGGCTCGGGATTGAACTGCCCCTGTGGTGCATAGCCGGCACCCGTCACGTGCCAACGGCCGCCGGCCGTCAGGATCTCCCGCACCGTCATTTCGTTGCGGGTGAGAGTGCCGGTCTTATCGGAGCAGATCACCGTCACGCTGCCGAGGGTCTCCACGCTCGGCAGCCGCCGAACGAGCGCATTTCGAGCCACCATTCGCTGGAGTCCAATCGCGAGCACGACCGTCACCACCGCCGGCAACCCCTCGGGCACCGCGGCCACAGCCAGGCTGACCGCCCGCAGGAGCAGTTCCCCGAAGTGCCCCCCCTCCCACATCGCAGCGAAGCCGCCCCCGCGCCAGATCTCGAGCGCAAAGATCACGCCCACCACCGCCAGGCAGACGACGATCAATACCCGGCCGAGTTCCGCCAGCCGCCGCTGGAGCGGCGTGGTCTCAGGGCCGGTCGACTCGAGCAGGCTGGCGATCCGCCCGAGTTCCGTCGCCATGCCCGTCGCTACGACCACCGCCGTGGCATGGCCTGCCGCCACCACCGTGCCGGCGTGGACCATCGTGCGGCGGTCGCCGATCGCCGCTGTTTCAGCCACCTCGGCGGCGGCATCTTTCTCCACCGGCACACTCTCACCGGTCAGTGCCGATTCCTGCAGCCGGAGCGAGAAGGATTCCACCAGCCGGGCGTCGGCCGGCACCGCATCACCTGCTTCAAGCTCCAGCCGGTCGCCCGGCACAACCTCCCGAGCGGGGATCGACCGGACCTCGCCATCGCGGACGACCTTCGCCAACGGCGCGGTCATCCGTTGGAGTGAAGCCAGCGCCGCCTGGGCCCGCTCCTCCTGAAAAAATCCGATGATCGCGTTGACGAGCACGATCGCCACGATCGCGGCCGTGTCGGCCCAGTCCCCCATCGCGCCGGCGATCAGGGCCGCAGCGATCAGGATCCAGATCACGAGCTCCTGAAACTGCCGCAGCAGCTTCCACCACCAGCCCTCGGCCGGCCGCTCCCGCAGCACGTTCTCGCCATGCTCGGCCAGGCGGCGGACCGCTTCGGCAGCCGAGAGCCCCCG
>JBJOHE010000288.1:0-5924 GCA_046047895.1 Planctomycetota bacterium
AGTGCACGCGGGCACAAGGTCGCTCGTGGAGGGCGGCCTGCTCTCCGGCCGGATCGTCGAGGAGCGGCAGGCCAACCTCGAGGCTGCCTGGGCGAAGTTTCGCGCGATCTGGGAGGAGGCCCGCTTTGACACCGCGCAGGCGAAGAAGCGTGCCGACGCTGACCTGCAGCAGGCGGAGCGACAACTGGAGATCGCCCGCGAGCACCTCCGGGCCCTGGTGGGCACGAGCCGCCCGCAGGCCCAGGCGGCCGCGGGAGATTCCGGCCCGGCGCATCCCCGCGACAGCCTCTCCACGCTCGATCTCCGCTCGCCGATCGCCGGCATCGTCGAGGAAGTGTTCGTGGCCCGGGGCGAGCGAGTCACCGCCGGCCAGCGGCTGTTCGTGGTGGCCGACACCTCAACCCTCTGGGTGCGGGCCCAGATCCATGAACGACAGTGGGCCAGCGTGGACGTGACCCCGGGCCAGGAACTGCGGGTGGTGATGCCGGGCATGGAGATGCGGGAGACGACCGCACGGGTCAGTCATGTCGGAAGCGTCGTCGACGAGGAGAGCCGGAGCGTTCCGCTTGTCGCCGTCATCGCAAACGATGACGCCCACTTCAAGCCCGGCATGTTCGTCTGGGTGGACTTGCCCGAGGGCGAGATCGGCGAGCGGCTCGTCGTGCCCGCCCCGGCCGTGATGCGGCACGAGGGCCAGGCCTTCGTATTCGTGCCGATCGGCGACGGAACCTTCGCCCGCCGCACAATCCGTACCGGCATCGAAACGCAGGATCTGATCGAGGTCGCCGACGGACTCGCCGCTGGTGATCAGGTGGTCGTCCAAGGAGCCTTCGTCCTCAAAAGCCGCCTGCTGATCGAGCAGGAAGGCGGGGAATAAGGGAGGCCCGCGATGCTCGCAGGATTGATCGACTGGTCGCTCTCCAATCGGGCGATGGTGGTGGCCTTGTTTGTGCTGATGGCCCTCGGGGGGGTCTGGTCGGCCTTCAACATTCCGGTCGACGCCGTGCCCGACCTGGTCAATGTTCAGGTGCAGGTGGTGACCGAGGCCGGCACCCTCACCCCGCTTGAGGTCGAGCGGACGATCACCTATCCAGTGGAACTCGCGATGAGCGGGCTGCCGAACGTCGAGGAGATTCGCAGCGTCTCCAAGTTTGGCATCTCGCTCGTCACGATCGTGTTCCGTGAAGGCACCGACATCTATCTGGCGCGGCAGCTCGTGGCCGAACGGCTGCCCGAGGCGGCGGCCGCCCTGCCGCCGGGCCAGCAGCAGCCGCAGCTCGGCACGCTGAGTACGGCGCTGGGCGAGATTCTCCAGTTCGAGGTTCGGGGCGACGGCGTCGACCCGATGGAGCTGCGGACGATCCTCGAATGGGACATCGCCCCCTCGCTCCGCGAGGTGCCGGGCGTGACCGACATCAACGCCCACGGCGGGTTCGCCAAGAGCTACGAGGTGCGGATCGACCCCGACCGGATCGCCTCGCGGAGCATCTCGCTGGGAGAGGTGCTCGACGCGATCGAACGCAACAACGCCTCCACGGGGGGCGGCTACGTCGTGCGTCATGGCGAGCAGCGGTTCATCCGCGGCCGGGCCCTGCTCGGCGGCGTGGACGACATCGAGCAGGTCGTCGTCCGCAGCCCGCCGGGGGGCGTGCCCGTACTGGTTCGCGATATCGGCGAGGTGTCGGTCGCGCCGCTCGTCCGCCAGGGCGCCGTCACCCGCGACGGCCGCGGCGAGATCGTCACCGGAATGGTGATGATGGTCCGCGGGGAAAACAGCCGCCGGGTGGTGACGGCTGCCAAGGAGCGGCTCGCGGAGCTCCAGGCCACCCTGCCCCACGGGGTCAAGCTCGACATCATCTATGACCGCTCCCAGCTGATCGCCCGCACGCTCGACACGGTGCTCCACAACCTGGCCGAGGGTGGTCTGCTGGTGATCGCCGTGCTGCTCGTGCTCCTGGGCAACGTCCGGGCCGGGCTGATCGTGGCCCTGGCGATTCCGCTCTCGATGCTGTTCGCCGCCAATCTGATGTGGGCCCTGGGCATCCCGGCGAGCCTGATGAGCCTGGGGGCGATCGACTTCGGCCTGGTTGTCGACAGTTCCGTGATCATGGTGGAAAACTGCGTCCGCCGGCTGGGAATGGCCCCGCGGGGCGTATCGCGGATGCAGGTTGTCCGCGACGCCGCCGTCGAGGTCCGCGGCCCCACGATGTTCGGCGAGCTGATCATCGCCGTGGTCTACCTGCCGATCCTCGCGCTCGAGGGAACCGAGGGCAAGCTCTTCCGGCCGATGGCCCTGACGGTGCTGTTCGCGTTGGCCGGGTCGCTCGTGATCTCGATGACGCTGATGCCCGTGCTGGCCGCCCTGGCGCTGCCCCAGGAGGAAGAACACGAGCCGCTCGTGATGCGGCTGTTCCACCGAATCTATGGCCCGCTGGCCCGGACTGCCGTGGCCCACCCGGTGGTCGTGGCCCTGCTTGCGGCCACCCTCGTGGCAGCCAGCGTGCCGGTGGCCCTGAGGCTCGGCGCCGAGTTCATGCCCCGGCTCGACGAGGGCGACCTGCTCGTCGAACTCGTCCGCCTGCCGAGCGCCACCCTCGAGGATGTCGTGCCCGTCACGACACGTGTGGAGAAAGTCCTCAAGGAGTTTCCTCAGGTCAAGACGGTGTTCTGCAAGACGGGACGGCCCGAGATCGCCAACGACGTGATGGGCGTCCATCAGACCGATGTCTGGGTGATGCTCCGGCCGCCGGCAAGCTGGCCCGAGCCGATCAGCCGTGACGAGCTGGTGGAGCAGATGAACGCGGCGCTCGAGCAGGTTGCCCCGGAGGCGGCCTTCGGCTTCAGCCAGCCGATCGAGATGCGGGTGGATGAACTCGTGGCGGGCGTGAAGGCCGACGTGGCGGTGCTCGTCTATGGCGACGACCTCGACGCCCTGGCATCGCTCGGCAAACAGATCGAGGGGATTCTCGACCGGATCCCGGGAGCGGCCGATGTACGGGCCGACTGGCAGGCCAACATCCCCACGCTCGTCGTCGAGGCCCGACCCGACCAGCTGGCCCGCCACGGCATCGATGCAGCCGACGTGATTCGCACGGTCGAGGCGCTCGGCGGGGTGGAGGTGGGGCTCGTCTACGAGGGGCGGCCCCGGTTTCCGCTGATCGTGAAGTTCACCTCAGCCTGGAAGGATTCCCCCGAACGGATCGGGCAGATTCCGGTGGCCGCGGCCGGCGGCCGGCCCGTGCCGCTGGGCGAACTGGCCGACATCCGGATCGCGGAGAGCCCGCCGAGCATCGAGCATGAGAACTCCCGCCGGCGGACGTTCGTGTCGGCCAACGTCCGCGGCCGCGACGTGGCGAGCTTTGTGCAGGAGGCCCAGGCGGCGGTGAACGCGGAGGTGCGGCTCCCGGCCGGCTACGAGATCCGCTGGGGGGGCGATTTCGAAAACCTGCTCTCGGCTTCCCGCCGGCTGCTCCTGATTACGCCGGTGGTGCTGGGGCTGATCGCGATGCTGCTCTATGCGAGCTTCAAGTCGGCCTGGCTGGCGGCGCTCATCTTCGTGGCGGTGCCGGTGGCCGCTTCCGGCGGAATCGCGGCCCTGGCGATCCGAGAGATGCCCTTCTCCGTCGCGGCCGGCGTGGGCTTTGTGGCGCTGTTCGGTGTGGCAGTCCTCAACGGGCTCGTGTGGGTGGCCGGCGCGGAGCACGCCCGCCAGGAGGGCATGTCGCCACGAGAGGCCGCCGTAGCCACGGCCGACGCCCGAATCCGCCCGGTGCTCATGACGGCGCTCGTGGCCAGCCTTGGCTTCCTTCCGATGGCAATGGCCACGTCCGCCGGCGCCGAGATCCAGCGGCCATTGGCGACGGTCGTGATCGGTGGGCTCGTCACGTCGACGATCCTCACGGCCTTTGTCGTGCCGGCGATCTACCCCTGGTTCGCCCCGCACATCATCCACGCCCCGGCGAAGGCAGCCTGATCCGCCCGGGGGTCGCTCGGCCGACCGGGCCGACATACGATGTCGGCATGCCCAGGGAAACGAACTCCGCCAGACGTCAGCGGGCCGAGCGGGTGCTCGCCGCGCTCGATCGGGGCTACCCCGACGCCGCCACCGAACTCGACTTCGGCACGCCGTTTGAGTTGCTCGTCGCCACGATCCTCTCGGCTCAGGCGACCGACGTGAGCGTGAATGCAGCCACTCCGGCGCTCTTCCAGGCCTATCCCGACGCCCAGGCCCTGGCCGCCGCGACGGCGGCAGAGATTGAGCCCTTCATCAGGATGATCGGCCTGTTTCGCACCAAAGCCAAGAACATCGTCGCGGCAGCCCGGATGCTCGTCGAGCGGCATGGCGGCGACGTGCCTGACGACTTCAACGCCCTGCTCGCCCTGCCCGGCGTGGGCCGCAAGACGGCCAACGTCGTGGCGAGCAACGCCTTCGGCCGGCCGGGTATCGCGGTCGATACCCATGTCGGCCGGCTCGCCCGGCGGCTCAAGTTCAGCCGCCATGAAGATCCCGACAAGGTGGAAGGGGATCTCGAGTCTCTGTTCCCCGAGGAGCGCTGGACCTTTCTCCACCACGCGCTGATTCTTCATGGCCGGCGGGTTTGCCATGCCCGCGGCCCGAATTGCGAAGCCTGCGGCCTTGCCGGCGACTGCCCGTCCGCCGGCAAGGCCTGATGCTGTCGTCACGGCCGTTCCTGGGCCGTGGCTCTGGCCTCGCTTCTCCGGTCGGCGTGCCGATCCTCCCACAATGACGGGATCAGCTCAGCATTCCAGCCATCGTAGACACGCTGCAATTCCCGAACCTTCTCCGGCGCCTGCTCGGAGAGATCGCGAGCCTCCTCGGGATCGGATGCCAGATCATAAAGACACCGACGCCCATCCCGACCGCGGCAGAGTTTCCAATCACCCTGGCGGATGGCCGTTTGGGCCCCGTACCGCCAAAACAGGGCCTGGTGTGGCTGGCCCTCCCGCTCGCCGCGGAGGAAGGGCAGCAGATCGACGCCATCGAGTGGCGGCTCGCCGGCCGCGGACGAGATCCCCGCGGCTGCCAGGGCCGTCGTGTGGATATCGAGCGAGATGACAGGCCTCGAGTCGACATGTCCGGCGGGCAATCCGCTCTTCCACTGGACGATGAAGGGCACGCGGATGCCTCCCTCCAACACGTCCCGCTTGAACCCGCGAAAGGGGGCATTGGAGGATGTGGTCTTCGGAGTGGGGCCGCCGTTGTCGCTCAGATAAAAGATCAGCGTGTCGTCTTCAATCCCGAGGTCGCGAAGCTTCTCCACCACGACGCCGACGCCGTCATCCAGCGCCGAGAGCATGGCCGCGAAAGTCCGCCGTGGCTCGTTTTGGATGCCTGGGAACCGATCGAGGTAGGGCTGCGTGGCCTCGAGCGGCAGATGAACCGCATTAAAGGATAGGTAGACAAAAAACGGCTGATCGCGGTGTCGCTCGATGAACGAGACTGCCCGGGCCGCAAAGGCATCGGTCGTGTAGCCGATGTCCGTGACGGGCTCGAAGCCGTCGAGGATCGGATTGTCGGCATCGCCGTCGGCGGTCGCCCCCAGGTAGGAATGCCCGCCTGCGAGAAAGCCAAAGAACTCGTCGAATCCCCGACTGAGCGGGTGCTGCGCCCGATCCTTGTTGCCCAGGTGCCACTTGCCAAACAGGCCCGTTGCGTACCCCGCGGCCCGCAGTCGGTCGGCCAAGGTCACCTGGTCGACCGGCAGTCCGAAGTGCCGGGTGGGCGGAATCACCCTGCCGACGTTGAATTCATGGCCGAATCGTTGCTGATACCGCCCCGTCAGAAGCCCTGCGCGGGTCGGACTACAAACCGGAGCAGAGACATACCCCGCCGTGAATCGAATCCCGTTGGCTGCCAGGGAATCGACGTGCGGCGTGGGGATGTCGGTGTTGCCGTAGCAGCC
>JBJOHE010000289.1:0-5124 GCA_046047895.1 Planctomycetota bacterium
CGTTCGAGTGCGAAGGGCGGCCGGGCGCAATACCGCAGGAGATGCTCGAGCGACTGAAAATAGCTCGGCACGTCGCGGTCGAGGAGCGTGATCCGCACACTCGCGTCGATCGAAAACCCACGGTTCTCCCAGGCGAGCATGTCGGCCGCGGCCGCCGAGTTGAGCAGCCGCTGTATGCGGAACCACCGGATCACGCGGCGGCGGACCCGCTCGGTGAGCGCGGCCAGATCGGCCTGGTTGATCGGGCGGGCCGGCAGGAACGCCGGTGAGGCGTCGCACCCTGCTCCGTCAGCAGCCGGCACGAAGACGCCTTCGGTTGCGCACACGTGCAGGTGCACGTGGTGGTTGAGCGCCGAGCCGAAGCGGTGCAGGAAGGAGACGGCGCCGAGCCGTGCGCAAGCGGCTGCGGGAGCGCTGGCGTCACTCGTCACGCCTGCGGCTGCGCCCAGCAGCCGCTCGATCTCCTCAATAAAGATTCTCGTGAGAGCGGCGACGGCCGCAGGCCGATCGGCGAGAAAACCCCGTAATCGCTTCGGCACGGAGATCACCCACTGTCGCACGGGCACCGGTGGAATCACGTGATCGACAAGGTGCGCGGCGGTCTGCGCCATGTGCCTGCCATTGCAGGACGGGCAAACCCCGCGCCCCTTGCACGAACACTACTTGCGGGATGTCGCCCCCCGCCAGCAGGCCCCCCGGAGCGCAGCGATCCAGGCCGCTGGCGCTTCCGGTGCTCACGCCCGAGAAACCGGAATCGTTCTGTTGGCCGTCCTATCCTTTTTGCAGACCGTCGGCGATGGGCGGTCGGTTCTTACGCATACGAGATCTGCGTCCCTAAATAATCTGAAAAAACCTGGCATATCTGGTGAGTAGCCGTGTGGTATCGGCTGCTCTGTCTCAACCAGGAATATGCCCATGCATGACATGCTTTCGGGGCGGGCCGAGGAACTCGGCCGCCTCACGGATCTGATACGGACCAGTCTTTTGCTGGCTGATTCGTCGATACCCCCGATCAACGCGCAGCTCGACGAACTGGCCGCGATGGGGCTCGATAATCTCGAACTCGAGGGGCCGCTCGTCTATTCACGCGCGGCTGGGCACTGTCCCGACTTCGATGACGCTCGCGTCGTTTACGCCGCGGCGCTCGTCATGCCGGGCGGACTCGGGTGCACGCTCTGGGATGCCGACGAG
The DNA here is from genome assembly GCA_046047895.1 of Planctomycetota bacterium. Lineage (GTDB taxonomy): Bacteria > Planctomycetota > Planctomycetia > Pirellulales > UBA1268 > QWPN01. The sequence continues at coordinate 1,192 of JBJOHE010000289.1, forward strand.
CACGCCGAACGATATGGCGAATCGAATCACGAGCCCCCGCATCTGCGGGAACGGTTCGTGCCCTACGACAATTGCCCGCCCATCGTGCGGGCCACGCTGCCGGCCCACGCCCCAAAGCTGCTGGTTCACCTCCTGCAGAGTTTCAGTGTGCTGACCCGGTAGCCCCGGGCCGGCCATCATGCCGTCGGGCCGCCTTTGCGCGGCCCGACATCTGTCCATAGCCCGGTCGGCACGTTGCCGATCCGGTGCTGGTTCTCCCGCCGGTGAAATTTCTCGTCACCGGCTTTTCCTCGCTCCCCTCAAGGGGAAGGAGTATGCCGATGTCTTTTCACACTGATGAACAGTTTCTTGCCGCCGTGGCGGCAGCCCTGGGCGAAACGATCGCCTTGGTGCGGCGCCGCGGGTTTCACCTCGAGCCGGCGGCCGCCAACGGCGATCCGCGGGCCGCTGACTCATGCTCGCGGCACCGACGCGTGGAGGATGACGACGTCCTCGATCTGTCGGCGCACGGCATCGATTGGGACGCCGGCGACGATTCACGTCTGCGTCGGCGGCCCCGCCGAATGATTGTCCGCCGCCGTCGCTCGGTGGCCTGACTTTATTCCGGATGTCTCCGCACCGCTGGCGTGGAGTTGGTTGGCCATACCAGCCGCCCACGCCAGCGGTGTTTTCAATCCCTTTGAGGTGATCACAATGACCACGAAACGAACGACGGCTTCCACGGCCGATGGCGGTACGATGGACGCTCACGCCGACGCAGCATCCGCACGCGTTGCCAGGGCACAGGCCGAGTTGCTCGACCTGCTGGCGAGGCTCGTGCTGGCGAGCGTTGAGCACAACGCGGCTGCGAACGAGCAGGAGCCACCGGCGACCCATGGCAAAGAGCCCCACAAGCAACGACACATTGGGACTGCCGGACGCTGTCTACGAAGAGCTCCAACGGCTGCGCGATCTGATCCGTAGCGATACGGTGAAGCGCGAGCTGTGGGGCAACCGATTCACGGCTGCCGATCGCCGGAAGTTTGCCGGGCCGGTGCAGGAGGTGCTCAAGCAGCACCATACGATCGAGCTGTGGCACATCGCTCGCGGCACGCCGACGCCCAACCAGTGCATCGTCGAGGTGGCCTACGCCGTCGGACTCATCAACGATTCACGACGCGAGTCGCTGCTCGACGCCCTAGGCGCGAAACCCCGTGCCGGAACAACAGGCAAGCAGCGGTCGGCAGCCGTGCCGCACTGGGATGAGGACGCGCGGGAGCTTCGGTTCCAGGGCAAGGTCGTGCGCGTCGTCAAGCGGCCCAGGCAAGCCCACAACATCGTGAAGATCCTGCAGGCCTTCGAGGCGGCCGGATGGCCACCGCGGATCGACGACCCGCACGGCCGCAAGTCGAACGACGAAACGCGGCGGCGGGATATGAGCAACCTTAACCGGGGGCTCGACACGTCGCTGATGAAGTTTGAGTGCGACGGCGACGGCACGGGTTTTCTGTGGAAGAAAATCCCGCAGTCGAAAGCCATCAAGACCGCGAAGCGGCGAAAGCGATAGCGAGCGCCGGCGCCGCCGCCAACGCGTGAACCCGCCGCAGCTGCGGCGGGCTTTTTCTTTTCCCCCTGCGAGAGCTGCACCGTGGCGCCGTCCCGAGGACGGGCGCTGCACGGGCGCTCCGCGGATTCCTCCAGCACAAGGAGTTTCAGAGCATGGGTGGTATTGATTCGATGCGGGTCGCGACGGATGCGACTGCGGATCACGGTCGAGCATGGAGGTTTTTCATCATGGCAGCCAGCAGGAATCTGGGGTGCGTAAAGCTCACGGCAGACGAGCTCACCACCAACTTTGCAAGCGGCCCGTGGGCCGAGAAGTATCCGCCCATCCTGACGATCACGCAGGCGGCCGACATGCTGCAGGTGCCCGTCGGAACGCTTCGCTTCTGGCGAACGACCGGCCGGCTCAGCGGCTGCAGCCGTCGCTGCGGACGGGTGCTGCGGTTCCATCGGGACCGCCTCATCAGGTGGTTTTTCGAAGGGAGGAGACGTCATGACGCGTGACAATTCTCCCCGAGGCGAGCGTCGTGGCCGCAAGTACGAACGGATCGGTGAGCGGGTTTCGATCTTCCTGAATGGCCGCATCTGGTACGCGAACTGGCAGGAGGGGCCGAAGCAACAGCGGAAGAGCCTCGGCACGCGGAACCATGACGTGGCGAGGCAGAAGGCCCGGCTACTCGAGAGCGAACTCTCCGGCGCCGTGCCTCGACAGGCGGGCAGGTTCGACATCGGCGCCGTCGTACAGGCGTACCTCGATTGGGAGGACTCGAACGACCGTGCCGATAAGACCATGACGAAGTACCGGTATGTCCTCAACCGGTTCACCGCCCATTGCCACGCCGCGGGCGTGAGGCTGATGCACGCAATATCGGTGCAGACGGTCGACGAGTTCGGCGTCCGGCGGCGTCGGGATGGCATGGCCGCCAAGACGGTCTACACCGAACTGACGATCGTCCGGCAGTGGCTCAACTTCGCCGTCACCCGCCGGATGCTCACGATGAACCCGGTAGCCGGTACAAAGCTCGTGAAGCCGAAGCCCGGCCCGAGGGACTACTGGCGGGAGGAACAACTTGATGCGATCTTGAATGCCGCCAAGGGCCCCTACAAGGCTGCCTATCTGCTGATGGCTGAGACCGGCATGCGGGTCGGCGAGGTCATCCACCTCACCTGGGACGACCTGCTGCTCGATGGGCGGAATCCCGTCGCCCACATCCGGCCGAAGGAGGTCGAGCCCGGTGCGAAGCCGTGGCGGCCCAAAAACGGTGAGCAGCGGGCCGTGCAGCTTTCGCCACGAGCCGTCGCCGTGCTGCGAAACCTTCCGCGGCGCCGCCGTTGGGTGATCGACCGGATGAACGGCACCAAGGCCACCGCGACCAAGCCGGCCAACGACCGGCACATCTTGGCCTACCTCAAGACCGTGCTCGAGAAGCTCGGGCTGGAGGGCACCAGCCATAAGTTCCGGCACTCCTTCTGCACGATCGCCGTACTCGCCGGGGTGGACTTCTTCACCCTCCGTCGCTGGGTCGGCCACATCGACGAGGAGGCGCTGAAGATCTACGTGCACATCGCCGACGAGCAGGCCCAGCTTTCCATGCGGCAACTGGCCGCACGCCGCGAGGCCGACCGGGCTCGTGCCGCTGGCAAGCGTCCGCGGAAGGCCGGCCGAGCCGTCGGTGGCGGGGAGGCTGACACCCGCGCCAAACCCGTCCGGGGGCGGCAGGGCATCAGCAAAGTTTCAGCAAAGTCACCCCGCGGCGGTCGCGGGGCTGGTGGCGGTTCAGCAAAGTTTCAGCAAAGTCATGGAGGTCAACAATGACTCGCTGCGCAAAGAGCCTTGGAAACAAGGCATGTTTGATTGAACGTTCTCTAACCAGCGGAGAGGACGGGATTCGAACCCGTGGACCAGCTTTTGACCGGTCACGTCTTTAGCAAAGACGCGCATTCGACCACTCTGCCACCTCTCCAGATCACGAAAAATCTCCATGGACCGGAGAGCCTTCGTGAAGTCTATTCTGGGCTTTCCCAGGCGGTCACGCAAGGAGGCGTCGCACGTCATGAGGGTTTGCAGCGGTGGTCGGATCCACGTCGTGGCCGCCCTTGCGTGGGCCGTGTGGCTGCCGTCGGGCTTGGTCGATGCGGCAGAGCGGGCGGCCGCCTCCCGTTTGGCTGCCAGCCACATGGCCGCCGCCGCGGCCACGATCGTCGCCGGTGATGCCGGCCGCCACGTCGCCGCCCTTGCCGACGACGCTTTCGAAGGCCGCGAAGCGGGGAGTCGCGGTGGCCGGGCGGCCGGCGCCTACATCGTGGAGGCGATCGATCATCTCGGGCTGGAGCCGGCCGGCGACGCCGGCAGCTTCTATCAGCCGTTTGGCAGCATGCGGAATATCCTCG
>JBJOHE010000290.1:0-4487 GCA_046047895.1 Planctomycetota bacterium
GCCGCAGCCAACGGCGACCAGTTGTCGCAGCAGATCACGCTGACGTTTACCGATGGAACCACCGAAACATGGACCCAGTCGTTCACCGACTGGTCCAACAACGGGAACTCCGCCCTGCCCCAGCCGTATTCCGGGGAATTCCTCATCGAGACCCAGCCTGAACGCATCAACCAGCAGGGCAACCTGACGCCCACCCCCGCCTACGTCTTCGCCTACGGCTACAACCTCCAGGGCAAGCAACTGGCAAGCATCACGCTGCCGAACAACGAGAACGTGGGGATCCTCAGCGCCGTCGTATCGCAATCTGCGGCGATCCAGGTCGGGATCGTCGAATCGCAGGTTCTCGGGCAAATGAATCTGACCGGGGTCGATCTTTTGCAGGTGACCATCAAGAACGAGTCGAACGTCGGGGTCGGCGGCGGGCCGCTCGCGTTTTTCTTGGCCGACACCCCCGAAACCACTGCCACCGCATCGACGCCCGCCGTCTATACGCAGACGCAGGTGACGGTGCCCATGGGCCAGCAGCGGACCGTCACCTACGTCGGGCCGGATAGTTCCAGTCAACTCAACTTCACCGTGCAGAAGGGTGACGACACGTGCGTCGGGCCAAACTGCAGCACCTACCTTCCAGACTGGAACAGCGGGAGCGGCCTCGGTTCCTCCGATCGTGCGTCATCTATCAGCCCGTCGCTGAACTCGCAGGTGAAGTCCGGGCAGCATTGGACGATGACCATCCAAAACGCCGGCCTTGGCTACTATGGCTACCTTGACTCCCCGGCCGGGCAGAATCTTCCCGACGGAAGTGGCAACACTCCGGATGGTGCCCGGTTCCAGCTGATGACGCAGGCCGAAATCAGCACTCAGCCGGAGTGGGCCAGACAACTCGAGGAAGACATCGGCGCGGTGGTTGGCCTCGTGATCATCTCGGCGGTCACCTTCGGCGGCGCAGACGTTGCCATCGGCGCTGCAGTTGCGGAAGAAGTCGGCGCTGAGGCGGCTGCTGAGGCCACCGCCGAGGTCACCGCGGAGGCCGCAGCGGGAGAAGCCATAGTCGACGGAGGGGGGGAAGCCGTCACCGAAGATCTCCTTACGGACAGTTTCATGCAGGAAGTGTATGGGACTGGTGAAGGGGCGGTTATGTTCGGCGACGACTTCTCGGCGATCGCCGAGGAGGAACTGGACGGTTCGTTGGTCTCGATCGACGGTCTTGGGGCAGATGTGGAGGTGTATGTCGACGGCGGATACGAGCTTTTCGAAAGCGAGGTGGCGGTAGACGTCGATGCGTTCGAAGAGCCGTTCATCTTCGAAGTCGATGACGTGGATTACGCGGGATGGCGAGCCGGCCTCGCGGCCGATGCCGAGGCTGATGCCCAAAGGGCAGCGGATAGAGCCATCCGAGACGTGTTCAGAAACTTTTTCTGAGTGACGGGCCCTACCGGCGTCAGTCGCCGTCGCGGCTCACGAGCTTCGCAAACACGGCCGCGTCGATGGCGTCGGCCAAGAACGTCACGCTGCCATCTGGCTTCCTTGACATCGTTGAGAATGGCACCAAGCGGCTGTCCAACGAAACGCTCGTGGCCACAACGACGTGGGGCAACCAGGTTGGCAAGCACCAGTTTGGCTACAACCGGTTTGTGTATGGCTACAGCTTCGTTATTCCCGCCGGCAAGACGCTTAAGAGCGTCACCCTGCCGAGCAACCGCAACGTCGGCATTCTGGGGATAGCGCTCGTCTGAAAGTCACAAGGGGATGTGAGCTACCCCTCGCACCATATCCCCCTTCTAGAGACTTGACGCGATGCTTCGGGTCGTTGCAGGACGAACGACCGCCCTTTCTCTTTACGCGGATGAAAACGATCTGCCATCGTGCGACCTCTGCTTTGGTCGCGTTTCTCGTTGCAAATCACACCACAACCGCCCGCGTCGTCACGCGGGCAGCCCAGATGGCTTGACGAGAGACGCTCCTCAGGGCTAGACTTTCGGGCAACCTGTGCGGACCATGGTCCGGTGAAAGGCACCGGTGCCCTGTCCTCAGCCTGTTCCGCCCTTTTGAGCAACGGAGTACCCGGACCATGTTTTCCTGCGTCCAACGAATTGCGTCCCGCGTGCGGTTGTCTTCCCTTACGGCGATGGCATCGCTCTTGGAGGTCCCATCTCGCGCACTCGGGCGGAGAGTCGTGATAAAGATCGGGCTGATGGGCGTACTCGCGATTGCGACCGCCACCCGGGACACCTCGGCCGACATCGTCTACAGCGGCGTGCTCAATCAGACCGCCAATGCCACCACCGGTCCGCTGACCATCGACATCTTGGGCCAGCAGTGGGGATTCGGACACAACTCTGGCGGATCACGGGACTACAGCTACGTCTCGGCAAACAACAGCGGGTCTGGCCTGTTCGTCGAACTCGCCAGCCCGCTCGTCGCCCGGAATTTCACCTCCGGTGACACGATCGGTACGCTCACCGCGACGCTGAACATGTTCCCGACCGGGGGCTCCGCCAATGAAAACATTTTTCTGCACAACTATGCCGCCGCTCCGGGAAGTGAAGGCAACTTTCCCGCCTCCGGCACGGGTTTCGTCGGTTTCGGATTTGGCGGTCCAGTGAACTTCAACTACGGATGGATGCGCTTCACGCTCGACGGCGTTAACCGCTCGGTCACCTTGAACGACTGGGCGTACGAGAGTGTGGTCAACCAATCCATCAGTGTCTCGGCTGTGCCGGAGCCCTTCGCACTAGGAGCAGCCGCTGTAGTAGGAACGCTTGGCGTCGTGGGGTTGCGGCGGCTGCGAGCGCGACGTCAGCCGGCTGACTGACCTGGACCCAGGCATGGAACGAGGCCCTTTCATCAGGGTAGTCGTACCAAAGAATCTCCGCTGTCCGTTTGCTGAAGCGTCATCGAAGCAAGCGGACAGAACTATAGCCTCACCAACGAAGCCCAGCCTGCGTCAGTCGCCGTCGCGGCTCACGAGCGCCGCGAATACGGCCGCGTCGATGGAGTCGGCCAAGAACGGCACGCTGCCGTCGCCCATCACAGCCGACACGCCGCCGGCGTGGAAGCCGTAGGGATTGTCGTCGTTGAGCACGTTGACCACCGAGCAGCCTGCCTGCTGCGGGTCGCCGCTCGTGGCCCCGCTCAGGCCGCGGGCATGTCGGGCGGTGTTCCAGTCGCCATAAAACGAGTTCACGAGGGTCGCTCCGCCCGGGGCCGAGTCGGCCAGAGGCTTGCCTTGAAAGTAGCGCCGCTGCCGTCCCGCTTCCTCGACGAAGCCCAGGGTTTTCGAGAGGCCGTCGGTGATCTCTCGAAACCGCACGGTTCGTTTGGTGACCCAATCGTTCGTCCCCAGCATCGAGTTGTGGGTGAACTCGGCAGGCCGTCCCGTGCAGGAGGCGAGGGTCGGGTGGAGCCCCCGAAGCGGCGCATAGTCGGTCCGAGGCAACACGAGCGGCGTTCCGGCCGGATAGCCCAGGCCGACAAACAACGCTCCGTAGTCTGACGGCACATCCCCCGGCGTGGATGGGCAGACGAACAGCGGCACCGGAGTCAGGCACGCCGGACTGTTGCGGCCGTTGGGGAACGGCGGCGGGAGATTCGCAGGATCGGCCAGGCCACGGCTCATGTCAAAGAGCGACGCCAGCCGTCCTTCCTCGATGTAGGGGAGCAGTTGCCCGAGCGGCCCCATCGCCGTGCGGCCGGCCACCACCCTGGAGAAGTTCGGGTTGGGGGGATCCTTGGGGTATTCCGCCAAGGAAAACTCTTTCCGCCAGGCGGGCACGTATCCGCGCGCAGACTCGTGGGCGTGAAGCGCGATCCCCACCTGACGCAGTTTGTTGCTGCAAGCCATGCGGCGGGCCGACTCCCGGGCCGACTGGACCGCGGCAAGCAAGAGCCCAGCAAGCATCCCGATGATCGAGACCACCACGAGCAGCTCGAGCAGCGAAAACCCGCACGGCGATCGAGGGCGTGAAGTAGGCATACCGCGGGATCCCTCGATCCGAGGCGTTGGAAGACTGTTGAACTCGCCGCCGGAAGTCTATCACGCGCGGTGTCAGCCACACCACGGCTCGGTCCTGGCACGGACGAATGCGATGCTGGGTGCCCCACGTGAGGGGGCGGTGACGATTGGCTCGCCGGTGTTCTGGTAACAATCCCGACGTCTCATCACTTGGGCGACACTGGCACGCCGAAGTTCTCCGCGATGATGTCGGCCCGGGGGGCCGGCGTGTATCGGCCGCACATGAAAAACCCACGCACTGCTCTTGTCGGCTCAACGACAGGCGGCCTTGCATCGACTTCCGTGGAACTATGGAGTCAGCGCGACCGCTCAAGTTGCCCACCCGAGGTGAGTGGAGGAGGACAGCCAGCCGGGATACGATGCCGCGTGACTGCCTGTTGTGAACCACCCGTCTTTCGAGCACGCCCGATGCCCACGCCATCGCCCCCCGTGGCAGCCTTCGGGACGGAATTGACGCTCCCACGCTTTTCGA
>JBJOHE010000291.1:0-5707 GCA_046047895.1 Planctomycetota bacterium
TCAGAGGCGGGGAGCCCCCGTCGGTCACCGCGAGGATCAGGTGGCAGGTGCCGGCCCGGCCAAACTTCTCGGGGACCACGAGGGTAGCCTGAGACTGATCGGCCTGTTCGATCACGAGCGGCCGGGCAGTGCGGCCGCTCGAAAACGTGAAGCTACCCGGCTCGGGATAGTGCATCCATTCAAACGTGAGCGGATCGCCATCGGGATCACTGCTTCCCGTCGCGTCAAGCGTCACCTGCTCACCCGACTTTGCGGAGAACTCCCGTGCATGGCCGAGCTTCGGCACTGGCGGGTGGTTCGCGTCTTCGTAGCGGGGCGTGATCGTCCAGTCCATGCGGGCGGCAAAGTCGTTTTGAAACGCCGGCCGCCACCGCCAGATCGTGGCCCAATTGTCGGTGTGCCAGCGGCCATCCTCGCCCAACACCTCGTCCATGCAGTTCGTCCAGAAGGGGCGGGTTTCCCGTTCGAGGTGCCACTTCCGCAGCGGTGGCAGGGCCAGTTCGTAGCGACCACCCCAGCCGCCGTAATCGGGCCGCTCAGGGTCGGTTAGGCCCGTGTTGATCAGGTTCAGAAAACTCGGGGTGTCGCCCTCCATCATGAAGGCGACCGGGGGGTACTCTGTGCCGAGCGGTCCCTTGCGGCGAACGTGTTCGTCGAGCCAGGGTTGGGACACCAGGCTGAAGTCGGCCCCCGCGAACCGGCCGTGGAGTTCGTCGCCGGCGATCCCCGTCCAGGTGGCGTAGTGGTAGCCGCCCAGCGGATGGAAGCCGGGGCTGGCGACGTAGAAGAGCCCGGGAAACTCACGCCGCAGCCAGGGGCCCGTGTCGTCCTGATCGGAGATCGTATAGACGCGAAGCTTGGCCACGAACCGGTCCAGGGCCTCGGGTGTGCGGGTGGCCCGCACCTTCCAGAGCGCCTGGGCGAGGCAGTTGGGCCCGCCCCAGACGCAGACCCACACCGGCCGCGGATCGGCGGCATCGACGACCTCGATGATTCGCTCCGACCCCGGCGAGTCGTGCTCCTTGCCGACGCCGGTGAGGCCGTAGCGGGGCACCCCCGAGCAAACCTTTGCCAACAGCTCGTCGCCGGTAGGGAAGCCGGGCTCGTGGACCGCAAGGGTGTCGCGAACCTTTCCATAGGCCGTCACGATCGTGCGGATCCGGTCTGGCGCCGTCCGATCCGGCAGGTGCACGGAGGTGGTGGCGATCAGGGCCTCCGTATCCCACTGATTCGTGTAGACCAGAAACCGCACGAGCGACATCGCATCGTCGGGCTCGTTCTCGATGTCGGTGAGCACGATCACCCGCGGCTTTTCGGCGGCGGCAGCCTGCCGCATGACCAGCCCGGAGACCACGGGCAGGCAGCCGAGAAACCAGATGGCCATCGACCTGGTGCATGGCATCATCGTGTGCATCATCTGGCCCCTCCCGATTGCGTCAGACCCATCTCTGCCGGTGGTCGGGATCATGGCAGACGGCGACGCGACCTGCCAGTAGGTGCGCAGGATTGCCCCCTGTTGCGCGGCTCGTCGCGAAGGCATACTCGTCGTGCTCCGTCCGCCCCACGTCCCGCCGACTCGCAATGCCTCCTGCCGCACCCGCCCCTCGCTTTCGCGGCATCGTGCCGCCGCTGGCCACGCCGCTGCTCGATCGGGATTCGCTGGATGAGGGCGGCCTCGAGCGGCTGATCGAGCATGTCTTGGCCGGGGGCGTCCACGGCCTGTTCGTGCTGGGCACGACCGGTGAGGGGCCGATGCTGCCCCATGCCGTCCGCCGTGAGGTTGTCCGTCGATCGCTCGCCCAGGTGGCCGGCCGGGTTCCGGTGCTCGTGGGCATCACCGACACGGTCTTCTCGGAGAGCGTGGCGCTTGCGAGGTTCGCCGTCGAGCACGGCGCGGAGGCGGTCGTGGCGGCGGCGCCCTACTACTTCCCGGCCGGCCGGGAGCCGGTGGAACGCTGGGCCCGCACGCTTGCCCGCGCGGTTCCGCTGCCGCTGGTGCTCTACAACATGCCGGAGATGGTGAAGGTGACGCTTGCTGTCGACACCGTCCGCCGGGTGGCCGACGAGCCCAACATCGTGGGCCTCAAGGATTCCGGCGGCGACCTGGGCGTGTTCGACGGCTACGCTCGGATCGTCCGCGAGGATCGCCCCGACTGGTCGCTCCTGATCGGACCGGAGCAGATGCTGCCACAGGCCCACGCCCTCGGCGGCCACGGAGGCGTGTGCGGCGGTGCCAACGTGGCGCCGGGAATCTTTGTGAAGCTCCAGGCCGCGCTCGAGGCCCGCGACGACGGCCTGGCGGCCGTGCTCCAGGGCCGGGTGCTGTCGCTCGGCCGGCTCTACGGCGTGGGCACCGAGCCCTGCCGGGTGATCGTGGGCATCAAGGCCGCGCTCCACGAACTCGGCATCTGCAGCGCCGCCTGCGCCGCCTGGGCGGAAATGCTCGACGCCGGCCAACGGAATCAAATCGCTGAAATCGTCGCCGAAATCACGGCGAGCTGATTCGCGGAGTCGGTCGCGGCCCAACGCGGGAGATCGCAGCATGGAAAGCGGGATCCGCCGCCACGCGGAGTCCCCCGACTCGCGTCGGGGGCTTGTAGTGGGTGGCACCGTGGTGAATCGAAGCCCCGGACGCAAGTCCGTGGACTCCGGGCCGTTGGGCGAGATACCCCCGGATCACTGGAAGGTGGCGACCGGCGGCGCAGCTACCGCGGTTGCGTGCGAAGCTGAAGTCCTGACGCAGCGTCGGCTTCGATGCTTCGGCCATCTGGGCCGTTGAGTCGGGGCCGGCTGCCGTCGGGCTCGGCGGTGGGCCGCATGTCGACCGCGGCGGCTGCCACGTCGGGCGAGAGTTCGCTGATTGCCGCGAGCGAGCCGCCGCCGAGGAACACCGCTCGGGGGTCGGAGCCGTCGCTCGAGCAGATCACGGCCTTCTCCGGCCAGGCCTTCCTCAGTTCACGGATTTGGCGGGCCGTCTGCTCGGCAGACCGGCCCTTGGGGCCCTTCCAGGCCCGCAGATGCTGCCGGGGGGCGAGTCGCTCGCCACCCCGGGGTGCATAGGCCGTGCCGTCGGCCGCATACCACCAATACTTGGCGTCGATCACGTCGACTTCGGCCGCCAGATTGGCATCGGCGAGAACCGCATCCTGCACGTCGCGGGTGCAGGAGAGGGCCACGAGGATCCGCCGGCCGGTCTCTCGCCGCCAGTCGCGGATCGTCTCCAGCCAGAAGCGGACGAAATGCTCCGGGCCGGTGTATTCCTCACCGACCGTCACGATCACGTTGGGCGAGGCAGAGAGCACATCGAGGCAGTGGCGGATGTAGGCCCGGTGGAGTTCCCGCCGCATGGGGTGCGTGACGTCGTAGAACGGCTCGGCCACGTCGATCCGGCCGCCGGGCACAAAGTCGGGCGGCTCTTGAAAGCCTGTCGCCTGGAGGCAGTTGGCCGGCCGCCAGGGAAAGTCCATCCAGTGGGCCGCCGACTCGAGGATGTTGTGCTGAAAGTACATGTGCGAAATCAGCACGAGTCCATGCCGCTCACACTCGGCGGCGCAGGCGGCCAGACGGTCGAAATACCAGGGGTTGAATCGCGTGAGGTCGTATTTCGAGAGGCCGTCCCAGGCCGTTCCCGTGCCACTGCGGGCCCAGGGCTGCTCCTCGAAGGGGGGCCAGACGGCGGGCGTGATCCGCCGGACGGTCTGATGGTCATCGCGACGACGGTCATACCAGAGGCCCCAGTGGTGCTCGATTACCCGGCGGTTCGCGGACGCGAGGCCGCTGGCGACCGCAGGCAGGTCGGCGGTGTAGGGAAACCCATCATGGCCAGGCACGAACCGCGTGATCGCCGGCTCGAAGCTAGCGGCGACGGCGGGCAACGTGTGTCCCCGCCACCAGGGCGGCACGAGTCGCGTTCCCGCGACCACCTTGCCGTCGATCGTGAGCCAGCCGAGTTTCAGCACGAGCGGATGGCGGCTGGGGGCGGCAGGGGGCGATAACGCTGGCAGATCGACTCCGCGAACGGGCTGCGGGGCCGACGCGACAGGGGATTCCGTGGGGGTTGAGCCGCCTAGCCGCTCGGAAAGCTGGGCTTCGTAAAGACTCGCCGGCTTCACCGACTGGTCGAGCTGCTTCCAGTGGCCGTCACCCACATACTCGCCCCGCGGGCCGATCGCCCAGTTGGCAGCCGTAGGGGGCATCCGGCATTCGACCAGCGGCGCCGTGCAGACCCAGGCGGTCGAGTTCGCTGCCGCCCAGCCCACGCCATGGTCGTCGATCTCGAGGTTTGTGAGCCGCAGGCTGCCGCCGTCGATCACGACGTTGTCGTAGAGCACCCCCGTCGCCCAGCTGCCGAGCGGGCCGCTTGCGGCGTGGGCGTTGCTCGCAGTGCACCGCAGAAACACGTTCGGCCCTGGAGCCAGATGGCCCACGCCGAAGTCCTGCCGGCCGTCTTCCGCGGTGCAATCGCAGACGAGCGTTTGCCCGCCGGCGGTACAGAAGGTCCGTCGGCGCCAGCCGCCGATCTCCGATCGCGGTGCCCGCGACTGGCAGCGGCTCACCGTGACGCGGCTGGCCGTGCGGTGCACGATCACCGCCGACCCGGCGAAGCCCTCGATGGTGCAATCTCGCACCCAGGCGTCGCGGACGTTCGCCAGGCTGACGGCGTCCCAGGCATGATCCTCGTCTGTGGGTGAGTCGCGGTCGGCACGGCTCACGAGCTGCAGCCCTTCGACACCCACCCGGTCGATCCGGCCTGGCCAGGCGAGCCGCTGCACCGTGGCCTGGGCAAGCGACGCATCGAACGCCATCGGCAGAGGCACGTCGAGTGTGATCACGGCCCCGTGGACCGCGGTCACCACCCGCTCCCAGGCCAGGTCGAGCGTGCCCGGCTTCCAGTCGAGCCACGAGCCGCCTCCGCGGGATGGAAACCGGTCCATCTCGAGCGCCGCGATCCAGGCTTTCGTACTCGGATGCTCCACCAGCAGATGCTCGCCGACGGCCAGGTCATGCTCGGGAGCAAGCGTGAGCCGCGAACTGCCGCAGGGCAGGTAGGCGTCGGCGATGTCATGCCGCGGCGCGGAGTCATCCGGCTGACCACTGCCGGCGACAACGATCAAAGCCCGGCGGTCGCGGCCGGTCGCCACGAGCGTCGTACCCGACTCAGCGTCGTTCCCCGCACCGCGGAGGACGACGCCCGACCCGCTCAGTCGCAGCTGGCCGGCCAGGCGATATTCGCCCGGCTCGAGCAGCACCGCGCCACGAAAGCCATCGGCGTCAGGCTCGAGGCCCGCCACGTGGTCGATCGCCCGCTGAATCAACGCCGTCGCGTCACCATCGACCGGTGACACGATCACCCGAACGGGCACTGCGGGCAGGGGCACACCCCCTCCGGCATAGCCCGCGTGGGAGTAGTCGGGCATCCGGTCGCCGCGGGGGCCGATTTCGTAGACAAGTCGGCCGTCGGGGCCGGGGGCGACGAAGCGGTTGGAGAAGTCGGCGGCCGATGCCGGCGTGAGCGCCAGCAACAGGACGGCACACGCACCATAGAAGCCCCCGACGCGAGTCGGGGGACTCCGCGTCGCAGCGGCTACCGCGTGCCATCCAGCGCCGGGAACGCCCAACCACCCGGTGTCCCCGGACTCGCGTCCGGGGCTTGGATTGGTCAGACAGGGGCGATCGCAGCACGTCATGGATGGTGGCCCTCGCCCCC
>JBJOHE010000292.1:0-7375 GCA_046047895.1 Planctomycetota bacterium
CTTTCGGCGAGCAGGATTCTCACCTGCTTTATCGTTACTCATTCCGGCATAATCACCTGTACGCCCCGACATCGTTCCTTACGGTACGACTTGTATCTGACGTACAGCGCTCTCCTACCAACACGCAAGCGTGTTCCACTGCTTCGGTGCAGAACTTACTCCCGTTCATTATCGGCGCAAAGTTGCTCGACCAGTAAGCTGTTACGCACTTTTTAAATGGTGGCTGCTTCTAAGCCAACATCCTGGCTGTCACTGCAACTTCACTTCCTTAGTGACTGAGTTCTGCTTGGGGACCTTAGCAGGTGGTCTGGGTTGTTTCCCTTTTGACCGCGAAGCTTATCCCTCGCGGACTGACTCCCGGAGTAAACACAATGGTATTCGGAGTTTGGTTCGGTGAAGTACCCGGGAAGGGCCTTCCTCCAATTCAGTCTCTCTACCCCCACTGTGCAATGGTCCGAGGCTAGCCCTAAAGCTATTTCGGAGAGAACGAGCTATCTCTGCGCTTGATTAGACTTTCACTCCTCCCCACAAGTCATCCCCTCGGTTTTCAACCCAAGTGGGTTCGGTCCTCCGCGCGGTTTGACCCGCGGTTCAACCTGCTCATGGGTAGTTCGTGCAGTTTCGCGTCTACCACCAGCGACCAATAGTCGCCCTATTCAGACTCGGTTTCCCTATGGCTTCGGCCCGAAAGGCCTTAACCGAGCCGCAGACGGTAACTCGCCGGATCATTATGCAAAAGGCACGCCGTCACGCATTGCGGTTACCCGCCATAGCGCTCCGACCGCTTGTAGGCACATGGTTTCAGGTTCACATTCCTCCCCTAACAGGGGTTCTTCTCATCTTTCGCTCGCGCTACTTGTTCACTATCGGTCATCAGGGAGTATTTAGCCTTACGGGATGGTCCCCGTCGATTCAGTCGAGGTTCCACGTGACTCGACCTACTCAGGGTACCCTCCGGAGGCAGACGACTTTCGCGTACGGGCCTGTCACCCTCTGTGGACGACCTTTCCAGATCGTTCCGCTAGCCGACTGCTTGGTAACTCCGTGTGGAGGGCCCTACAACCCCGAGGTGGAAACCACCTCGGTTTGGGCTGTTTCCCTTTCGCTCGCCGCTACTGAGGAAATCGATTTTTCTTTCTGTTCCTGCGGTTACTGAGATGTTTCAGTTCGCCGCGTTGGCCACCATCACCTATGGATTCAGTGATGGTCAGTTCGGGAATCCCGGGATCATCGCTTGTTTGACAGCTACCCCAGGCTTATCGCAGCCTTCCGCGCCCTTCAAAGCCTCCTGATGCCTAGACATCCCCCATGCGCCCTTAGTAGCTTGACCACCCGAATCGAACGCTCGCAGACAAGCCACGAATCATCCGAGTCGAGCATTGCTACCCCTGGATTTCGGATCTACCCGGCCAGGCCCTCTGTTGCCAGAAAACCTTCCGAGCAGCCACACCCAGGAATTAACGATATTTTCTCGCTCTTCGCCTTGGGAGAACGCTTCAGGGACGTGCCGAAACGACACGACCCATCGGCATTCTTTCAAGATGCCAATTACCACGACCAAATTGTCAAAGATCATTGCTGGCGCCGGGCGGACGAATCCGGAACCGGACCGATTTCACATGCACGAAGGCGACTAGCACCATCGGCAGGCGAGACCCGGAAAGTTAGCTGACCTCCGTTCGGCCGTCAAGCGGCTGAAAAAGCAGGCCAGAAAACGCCGGGTTTTGTGGGTTTTTCCGGCCAGCGAGAGAACGCAGGCCATTCGCCACGATATAACCCTACGCATGGAAACCACGACTGTTCGCGCGCGATGCTGGAATTCCCGCTCCGGGCGAATCGCCCTTGTTTTACAGGCATTTTTTGCGGCGGCGATGCTCGGCTCGGCCAGCGGCCAGCCGCCGCAGGGGCCTGTTCCCGTCGTCGCCGGCCGCGCTTCGACGATGGAACTCGCCGCTGGGCAGCCGTTCGTCGGCACGGTGCTGCCGGCTCGCACGAGCGATGTGGGCAGCGCGGTCGACGGCCGGCTCGTCGATTTTCCCATTCTCGACGGGCAACTTGTGGCCGAAGGCGAGCCGATCGCCGGGCTGCTGCGAGGCCTGCTCGAAATCGAACGAGAGGGAGCCGTCGCCGAACTCGACCGCCGGCGGCAGGTGCTTGCTGAGCTCGAAGCCGGCTCTCGGCCCGAGGAAATCGACCAGGCGCGGGCAGCGGTGGCCGGATTCGAGGCCCGCCTGGCGTATGCGAAAAGTCGGCTCGCACGGCTCGATCGGCTCGCAGCCCGGGGCACGAGCACCGTCGACGAACTCCAAGACGCCCAGACCGAACTCCAGGCGATCGAGGCCCAGCTCCGAGGCGGACAGGCCGCCCTGGCTCTCGTCGAAGCCGGGCCCCGTCGCGAGCAGATCGCCCAGGCGGCCGCGGCCGTGGCCGTGCAGGAGGCCGAGGTCGAACGGATCGACGATCAACTCGCCAAGCACACGATCCGTGCGCCATTCGCCGGCTGGGTCGTGGAGCGATTCACCGAGAAGGGGCAGTGGGTGACCCGCGGCGGGCTGATCGCCCGGATCGCGGAACTTGAACGGGTGAAGATCGTCGCCCAGGTGCCGGAGATGTCGGTTCGCTATCTCAAGCAGGGGGCTGAAGTGCGGCTGGAATTCGATGCTGCCCCCGACCAGTCCTGGGTGGGACAGATCGCGCGGGTGATCCCGCAGGCCGACCTTCTGAGCCGAAGCTTTCCGGTGGAGGTGCTGCTCGAAAATCGCATCTCCGAGGGCGAGCCGGTGCTCAAGGGAGGCATGCTTGCCCGCGCCTGGCTCCCAGTGGGGCAGACGGGCACCGCCACCGTGGTGCCCAAAGACGCGGTCGTGCTCGGGGTCGGACGGCCGTTTGTCTACGTCATCGAGCCGAGCGCCGCCGGAGGGGCCGCCGCCTCGGGCACTGTGAGGCCGGTCGAGGTGGCCCTCGGCGGAACCGTGGAAGGCCACGTGGAGGTCCGCGGCGGCATCGAGCCCGGCCAGCTGGTCGTGACCCGCGGCAACGAACGCCTCCGACCCGGAGCGACCGTGTCTTTCCAGGTGCCGAGCCCGTGAATCTGATCGCAGCCTGTGTGGCCAATCCCGTGAAGGCGGCGGTGGGCGTGCTGCTCGTCACGCTGTTCGGGGCGCTTGCGCTCATGTCGATGCCGGTGCAGCTCACCCCCGAGGTGCAGATCCCCACGATCACGGTCGAGTCCCGCTGGCAGGGGGCGAGCCCTCAGGAGGTCGAGCAGGAACTCGTGCAGCCGCTGGAGGAGCAGCTCCGAAGCGTCGAGGGGCTCGTCAAGCTCTCGAGCGAGTCGAGCGACTCGATGGGCACGATCGAGCTCGAGTTTGCCGTCGGCACCGACATGTCGCAGTCGCTCGTGAAGGTCAACACCCGGGTGCAGCAGGTTCGCGACTGGCCGATCGATGCCGACCGGCCGGTCATCAAGACGGCCGGTGCCAACGATCGGCCGGTGGCCTGGCTGATCCTCGGGCAAGCGGCTCCCGACGCCGCGGCCGTCGCCGCCGCCAAAGCCGAGCATCCCGCGCTTGCCGCCGAGCTCGATCGGGTGCTCGCCGCCGAGGAGCGATCGCCCGACCTCGCCAACCACCGTCTGCGGAAGCTCGCGGCCGCCCACCCCGAGCTGGCCGGCCTCGTGCCGGCCGAGGTGGACGTGGAGAGCCTCAAGCGGCTTGCCGAAAACGAGATCGAAAGCCGGCTTGAGCGGGTCGACGGCGTGTCGGCGGCCGACCTCGTCGGGGGGCGGGAGGACGAACTGCAGGTGATCGTCGATCCGCAGCTTCTGGCTGCCCGCCAGCTCACGATCGACGACCTGCGCTCGGCCCTGGCGAACCAAAACCAGGACACCTCCGGCGGGGACGTCTGGGAGGGCAAGCGGCGGTACGTGGTGCGGACGCTCGGCCAGTTTCGCGATCCAAGGCAGGTCGAGGGAGTGATCGTGGCTCGCCGCGACGGCAAGCCGGTCTACGTGCGGGACGTCGCCCGGGTGCAGCTGGGCACGAAGAAGCCCGACGGCGTGGTGCGGCGGTTCGGCTCCCGCAACATGGCCATCCGGATCACCCGCGAGACCGGGGCGAACGTGCTCGAACTGATGCGGCAGCTGCGGACGGTGGTCGCCGAGATCAATCGCGGCCTCCGCGACCGCGGACTCACGCTTTCGCTCGTCTACGACGAGACGACCTACATCGACTCGGCGATCGGTCTGGTGCGAGACAACATCCTGGTGGGCGGCGTGCTCACGATCCTCACGCTCCTGCTCTTCTTGCGAAACGTCCGCAGCACGCTGATCGTGGCCCTGGCGATTCCCGCGAGCGTGGTGGGAACCTTCCTCGTGCTCTCGCTCTTCGGCCGCACGCTCAACGTGATCAGCCTGGCGGGCATGGCCTTCGCCGTTGGGATGCTCGTCGACAACGCCGTGGTCGTGCTCGAGAGCATCTTCACCCGCTGGACCTCCGGCGAAGACGCCAAGACGGCGGCCATCCGCGGTGCCGGGGAGGTCTGGGGGGCGGTGCTGGCCAGCACCCTCACCACCGTGGCTGTGTTTCTGCCGGTGCTCTTTGTGCGCGAAGAGGCGGGGCAGCTCTTCGGCGACATCGCTCTGGCGATCAGCGCCGCGGTGCTCCTCTCGCTCGTGGTGTCGGTGCTCGTGGTGCCCGTGGCGGCCTCGTGGCTGCTGCGGGGCCGCCGGCGGCCCCGGGCCGGTGCGGCCGCCGACCCGGCCGCCCGCCTCGGCGCCGCCTTCACCTCGGCCGTGGTGGGGCTCGACCGGTTTCTGCTCGCCTCCCGGCCGCGGCAGATCGTCGCAGCGGCTGCGATCGTGGCGGCCGCCGGCGTCTCCACCTGGCTGCTCCTGCCCAAGGTGGAATACCTGCCCGAGGGCAACCGCAATCTCGTGTTTGGCATTCTCCTGCCACCCCCGGGCTACAACCTCGACGAACTGCTCCGGATGGGTGACATCGTGGAGGAGCGGCTCCTGCCCTACTGGGACGTCGATCCGGGCTCACCGGAGGCTGAGGCCCTCGACGCACCGATTCTCGGCGACATGTTCTTCGTGGCCCGCGGGCGGAGCGTGTTCCTCGGGCTCCGGGCCCTCGATCCCCTCGATGCGGCCCGGCTCGTGCCGCTCGTGCGGCGGGTCGCGGCCGACCTTCCCGGCACCTTCGCCGTGGCCAAGCAGTCGAGCCTGTTCGAGCAGGGCATCGGCTCGGGCCGGTCGATCGACGTCGAGATCACCGGGCCTGACCTGGCCAAGCTCGTGCAGCTCGGTGGCCGCGTGATGGGGATGCTCGCCGAGGCCACACCCGGAAGCCAGAACCTCCCCAAGCCCTCTCTCGACCTCTCGAGCCCGGAGGTCCAGCTCGTGCCCCGCCTCGAGCAGGCCGCCGACATGCGGCTCGACGCCCGTCAGCTTGGATACATGGTCGATTGCCTCGTCGATGGCGGCTATGCCACCGATTACTTCCTGGGGAGCGACCGGATTGATCTCGTGATCAAGGGAGACGACCGGTTCGTGCAGCGAACGCAAGACCTTCGCTCACTGCCGGTGATCACTCCCGGCGGCCAGCTTGTGCCGCTCGAGGCGGTGGCCGAGGTACGGCAGTTTTCCAGCGGGCCGGAGCAGATCCTCCACCGCGAGCGGGAGCGGGCGATCACCGTGCAGGTGTCGCCTCCGCCGCAGATGCCGCTCGAAGACGCCCAGGACCGGATCCAGGCCCAGGTGATCGCCCCGCTGGTGGAATCGGGGGCGCTCGACGGGGGCTACCAGATCACCCTCGGCGGCACGGCCGACAAACTGCGAGCCACCTGGCAGGCGCTCTGGTTCAACCTCGTGATCGCCGGCCTGATCACCTATCTGCTGATGGCCGCGCTGTTTGAGTCCTGGTTTTACCCCGGCGTGATCATCGCCGCCGTGCCGCTCGGGAGCATCGGGGGCCTTCTCGGACTGGCCGTGCTCAATGCCGTGGGGGGGCCGTTCGGGATCTTTCAGCCGCTTGACGTGCTCACGATGCTCGGCTTCGTGATCCTGATCGGCACGGTCGTGAACAATCCGATCCTGATCGTCGATCGCTCGCTGCATCTCGTGCGGGAGGAGGGCTACGAGCCGGTCGACGCGATTCTGGAGGCGGTCCGCAGCCGAATTCGGCCGATCTTCATGACCACCTTCACCACGCTGCTCGGCCTGCTGCCGCTCGTGATCTTTCCGGGAGCGGGTAGCGAGCTCTATCGGGGGCTGGGCAGCGTATTGCTCGGCGGGTTGCTCGTGGCGACGCTCGTGACGCTCGTGCTCGTGCCGCTCTTGCTTGGGCTCTGCCTCCGGAAGCCCCGCGATGTCGCCGCTCCCGAGCGGTCTCAAGGCCCGGCCGAGCCTCAGGCCATCGGGAGTTTGGTGGCCGAGGCGGCGGCCCTCAGTTCCTTGGGCAGTGGGAAATAGACATCCTCCTGCCGGATCGTCCGCTCCTCCACTTCGGCGGCAAACCGTTCCTGGAGCCAACGGATGCAATCCTGCACCACGCTCTCCGGAGCGCTCGCGCCGGCGGTGATCACGACCGTTTCACCGCCCTCGAACCAGCCGGGATCGATTTCGTTCGCGCCGTCGATCAGGTGGGCCGGTATTCCGTTTTCGCGGGCCAGTTCGGCGAGCCGCTGGCTGTTGGAACTGTTCTGACTTCCGAGCACGAGCACGTGATCCGCCCCCTCCGACAGGAGCCGAACGGCCTCCTGGCGGTTCTGGGTTGCGTAGCAGATGTCGTCCTTCGGCGGGCCCACGATCTGTGGGAAGCGAGCCTTAAGCCTGGTGATGATCCGCGAGGCGTCATCGACGGAGAGCGTGGTCTGGGTGAGGTAGGCGAGCTTGTCGTCGGGGCCGAAGGGGAGCGAATCGACCTCGTCGGCCGTTTCGACCAGTGTGAAGGCGTCGGGTGCCTGGCCGATCGTGCCGATCACCTCGTCGTGGCCTTCGTGGCCGATCAGCATGATCCGGTAGCCGGCCTTTGCGTATTTGATCGCCTCGAGGTGCACCTTCGTCACGAGCGGGCAGGTGGCGTCGATCGCCTTCAGGCTCCGCCCTTGAGCCACTCGCCGCACCTCGGGGGCGACTCCGTGGGCCGAGAACAGGAGCACCGCCCCCTCCGGCACGTCCTCGACCCGGTCGACGAACACGGCCCCCTCGCGGGTGAACCGGTCGACCACGTGCTTGTTGTGGACGATCTCGTGGTAGACGTAGATCGGGGTGCCGTGGAGCCGGATCGCCGTCTCCAGGGTCTCGATCGCCATGTTCACTCCGGCGCAGAAGCCGCGGGGGCTGGCGAGCAGAATCTTCACAGGGGGTCCTTCC
>JBJOHE010000293.1:0-4519 GCA_046047895.1 Planctomycetota bacterium
CATCGCTTCGGCGAGCTTCTCGATCGCCGGTTTGAAGATGCCGAGATGGGCCAGGGCGTTGGCCTGATTGAGGAGGACGCGTCCGTGGGCCACCGGTTCGCGGGCCTTGGTGCGGACCTGAAGCACCTCCTCGTAGGCCTCGACCGCCTGGGCCAGGTTTTCGGCCGGATGAGACGAAGGGAGATACTGCAGGGCGTTGGCCAGGTTCATCTGAACGCTCGCCCAGCCCTCCGGATCCCGGTCGCGGTCGCTCACGCGGAGCGCCTCGCGGAACGACTGCACGGCGATCCCGGTGCGGAGCTGATCGCTCGCCTCGCGGGTGGGAGTGGCCAGGTAGGCGAGGCCGAGGTTGTTCTGCAGTTGTCCGTAGGCCGCGGGCGAGGCCTCTTCGGTGAGGCCGGCGGCGATCGCCTGCTGGTAACACGTGATCGCCTCGAGAAGCCGCCGCCGGTCGCCCTGGCCGCCGGCTCGCTGGAGCACGACTCCCAGCTTCATCCAGATCTCGGCTCGCAGGAGAGGCAACCGGGCGTCGGCCGTGAGGTCGAGGGCCCGGCGGAGCAGGGCCACGGGATCGGCACTTGCCGGCGTCTCTCCGGCCGACTCGGCCAGCGCGGCTACGGTGTCGGAGAGCTGAACGAGCGCCAGGGCTTCGAGGAGCGGGCTTGCGGCGGCGGCCGCTACGACCGCGGCTTCGAGGGCTCCGGCCGCCTCCGGTAGCCGATCCCGCTCGATCCGGGCTGCCGCGACGGTGAGCAAGACCACGGCCCTGAGTTCCCCGTCGAGGCCCGGCGCATCGCTCGCGTCGTCGACGAGGCCGTGGGCGAAGGCAGCCGCCCGGGCGAGCGGCACGAGCACCGGGTCGGCCGCCGCCTCGATCGCGGCGAGCCGATCGGTATCGGGCTCGAGCACGAACCGGTTGAACTCGGCGATGGGGTCGGCCGCAGGCAGCATGCGGATCGCGGCCCGGGCGTCGCCGCGGGCGGCGGCGGCCAGGAACAGCCACTCGCCGGGCAATCCGCAGTCGAGGTCACCTGCCAGGAGCGCGGCTCCGGCGGTTTCGGTGCGGGGATCGCTGCTGTGCGGCAGGAGCAGGTGGGACGCGGGGAAGGGAAAGAGGCCCACCGGCTGCGGGCGATGCAGGCACTGTGCGTCGCTGGTGGTCATGGTTGGCTTTCCGCAGCGAGCGGTCCTGAGAACCGCTCGAGGAGGAGATCAGCGAGCCGATCGATGGCCGCATCGACAGGGGGCGAGAGACCCTCGCCCACCTCGAACCGCTCGCCTTCGATCAGAAAGGCCGTCACCCGGGCCGGATACTCGTCCTTGAGGAGCCAGCGGCCGAAGGCGATCGCATGATCCCAGCGAAAGGCATGCAGGTTGATGCCGGTGAGCGGGGGCAGGTTCTCCACTTCCTCTCCAGGCAGCTCGAAGATGCTGCCGGGCTCGCTCTCCGAGCGGCAGGCGTCGACGAGGATCACCTCCGGCACTCCTCGCATCTGAAAGGCCACGTCCATTCCCCCGGTGCCACCGTCGGCGCAGAGCACGCCCGCGGGAAGCCCGCGATCCCAGAGGCGGCGGATGAGCACGGGCCCGGCCGCGTCGTCTCCCCGGAGGATGTTGCCGCAGCCGATCACAAGCGTCCGGGTGGCCGTCATCCTGTCTCGCCGATTTGGAACTTCGCCAACTCCCGGCCGGTCTTGCCGTCGTAGGCGTGCACCGTGCAGACGAGGCAGGAGTCGAACGAGCGGGCTACGTGGCCCATCTCGACCGGATCGCTCGGATCCTTGATCGGTGCGCCGATGAAGGCCTGCTCCATCGGCCCATGCACCTTCCTGCCGTCCTGCGGCCCGATGTTCCAGGCCGTCGGCGTGATCACCTGATAGTTGGCGATCTTCCCCTGGTCGATCACGATCCAGTCGGCGAGCGCCCCCCGAGCCGCTTCGGTCGCGCCGAAGCCCCGTCCCGACGAGTGCTCGACGGGCTTGGTGTAGAACTTGTCGTGGAGTTCGATGGCCGCCAGCCACTTCTGGGCGAGTTGGTAGTACTTGCAGGCCTCGTGCATCCGGGCCATCACCCGCACCAGCACGCTCGGCCCGACCGTCTGGATCGCGTTGAGGAACAGCGGATCGTGATCCTGGTGCTTGGCGGCGCCGCTCCGGCCGGCGATCACCTGCCGGGAGAGCGGACCGGCCTCGAGCGGCATCGGCCCCTTGCCCGGCACCTCGTACCGCGGACTCTTCGCCCAGGAATACTTTCCCTGCTTGTGGCCCTCGGCGGGATCGATCGGCTCGGTGCGGCCCTCCCAGGGATGGAGGTAGGTGTCGCCCTGATAGAAGGAATGGGCTGTGCTTTCGCGCACATGGAGGTGGTCGAAGTCGTGATACTCCGAGCCGTCATACACGCCCGAGCGGTTGATGAGCGCCGCGTTGCGACCCTCGATCGTCGGCCGCTCGTAGAGTTCGGGCTGGAAGTAGGTGCCGGTGGCGAGGTAGCTGCCGCAGCCGGCCCCATACCGGTCGAGGCCGGCCCGCAGGGCAAACCGCAGGAACAGTCCGCAGTCGCTGTTCCGTTGGGCGTCGTTCTCGTCAGCCCAGGCCAGGATGTCGTTCCAGGTCTTGTTTTCCATCCACCGCTCGATCGAGCAGCCGAGCCATTCCTTCTCGAGCCACTCCCGCTTCCAGTAGTCGAGGATCGCCACCGAGCGGGTGACGTCGGAGAGCGTGGGGCCGCACATCACGCCGCCGGGAATCATGAAGCTCGAATGCGGCCACTGGCCACCGAAGATCGCGTAGACCTCGACCGGCTTGCCCGAGAGCGTCACACCCTTCTCGTAGCCGGTGCCCGTGAAGGGAGCAAACCGGCGGCAGACCTCGTCATACTCGGGAAGATGGGCGTAGTTTTGGTGAGTCAGGTCGATCGCGAACAGGGCATAAAACCACCGCGGGATCGACTGGAGCGTCTCGCAGCACTGGGCCAGGTTGCGGACGAGCGTGGCATTCTGCGGCACGTGGGTCTTCCAGGCCGTATCGAGAGCGTAGGCCGCCTTGAAGAGGTGGCTGCCGCCGCAGATGCCGCAGATCCGGGGCGTCACGATCAGCCCCGCCTGTGGATCCTTGCCTTTGAGGATGATCTCGAAGCCGCGAAACATGCTGGCCTCGGTCCAGGCATCGGTGACGACGCCGTCAGTCACCTCGATGCGGAGGTCGAGGTCGCCCTCGACGCGGCCGAGGGGGCTGATCCGCATCGGCTTCGTAACAGATTCGGTGACGGTGGCCATATCAGGGCTCCTTCGCGGGCCGTTCGTGGGTCAGGGTTTGAAACAGCGTCAACTGGTGGCTCGGGGTTGCCCATGCCGTGTCGGTCGGACGTTCGCTTCGGCCAACCGGGGCTTGAGGGCTTGAAACAGCGTCAACTGGTGGCTCGGGGTTGCCCATGCCGTGTCGGTCGGACGTTCGCTTCAGCCATCCTGGCCGTCGCTCTCTCCATGCTGGCTGCGCTTCGCCATCCCTGGCTTCGCTTGCCATCAAGGCCGCCGCCACGGCATGGGCAACCCCTCGCTGTGGGCGACGTTTTTGATTTCAGAATGGTGGTTGGGGATTCATTCCAGGCTTCATACGACGAACATGTCTTCCTTGGTCCATTGGGGGGCGGCGAGTTTGGCGGCGGCGGCGTGGGCCAGATAGGTCAACGTGCCGGTGCCGGTCTGGTGGTCCTTCGGGATCACGCCGGCGATCTTCTGGGTCTTGAAGACCGTGCCGGGCATCAGGTCGTAGAAGGGGAATTCAGGCTCGGTGCAGCCGGTGCAGGGCATGCCCGCCCGGGTCTTCGACGACTGGCGGTTCCAGAGAATCCGGTTGCACGGGGAATGGGTCATCGGGCCGCGGCAGCCAAACTCGTAGAAGAGGCAGCCCGTCCGCGTGCCCTGGCCGAATTCCTGGGTGTGCTGCTTGTATTCGTAGAACTGCACGCGGGTGCAGCCGGTTTGGGTGAAGGTCTTGAAAAAGGTCGCCGGTCGCTGGAGGTCGTCGAGGGCGATGTCTTTGGCTCGGCCGCTGGCGATCGCCACGAGGATCTGGGTCACCCAGTCGGGATGGCAGGGGCAGCCCGGGATGTTGATCACCGGCAGGCCCCACTTGCTCTTGAAGTTTGGCCCGAGGAAGCCCCCCTTGGTCTTCTTCAGGTATTGGAGGCCGACCGAGTCGGAAGGATTGGGGGCCGTGGCGGGAATCCCGCCCCAGCAGGCGCAGTCGCCGAGGGCGACCACGGCATTGGCCACACCGGCGAGTTCGGCCACCCAGTCCTTCATCGGCCGGTCGGCGAACATGTTCCACCGGCCGGTGCCATGCGGAGCCTGGATCACCGTGCCTTCGAAGACGAAGATGTCGAGCGGTTTGCGGCCCGAGATGAGGTCGTCGAGTTTCGCCTTGACGTGATCGCCGAGTTCGACGCCGAGCGATGGATGCCAGACCACGTCGATGCCGAAGTCGGTCACGAGGTCGCAGGCACTCGGCTCCTCGGCGTT
>JBJOHE010000294.1:0-3946 GCA_046047895.1 Planctomycetota bacterium
CTCGCCATCAACCGAACTGACGACGGGGTCGATCGGCTCTTCTTCGCCCGTCTGCCCCGTCCAGAGGCCACGCCGCTCAGCGGCATCCAGGCCTTCATCGACCGCCACGCCACTGCGCCCATCGACGAGGTCTTCCGTCGGCAGCTCGAACTCGAGATGGTGCCGGGCTGGCTCCGGCGGACGATCCTCCGCTGGAACATGCGGTCGGCATCGGCCAAGCGGCCCGGGCGGATCGGCAGCTTCAGCATGTCGTCGCTGGCCGGCTTCCAGGCGGGCAACCATTTCCACCCCACGCTCTGCACCACGAGCCTCTGCCAGGGGCCGCTCGACGAGACCGGACGCTGTCGCGTGACCGTGATCGCCGACCATCGCGTGCTTGACGGCGCGACGGTGGCCCGGGCACTCGCGAGGCTCGAACAGATGCTCGGCAACGAGATCGTCGGCGAGCTCAGGAATCTGCATCTGGCCCCGGGCGACCGGCGCGAAGCCGCCGCCTGATCTCCAGGAGCCGCTCGCCCAGGTCCCGCTCCAGCCCGCGGTCGGTCGGCTCGTAGTAGGTCTTCTCGACGCCCAGGTAGTCCTGGGAGGCGATGGCGTCGGCCGCGTCGTGGGCGTATGCATACCCCTGGCCGTGGCCGAGCCGCTTGGCCCCCGCGTAATGCTTGTCTTGCAGATGCCGCGGCACCGGGATCACCGCCTGCTCGCGAACGTCCCGCCGGGCGGCGGCGATCGCCAGGGTGCAGGCGTTGCTCTTGGGTGCGAGGGCCAGATAGGTGACGGCCTGGGCGAGGGTGAGCTGGCACTCGGGCAGCCCCACGAACTCCGCCGCCTGCATGGCCGCCACCGCGATCATCAGGCTCCGCGGATCAGCGTTGCCGATGTCCTCGCTCGCGAGGATCACGAGCCGCCGCGTGAGGAACCGCACATCCTCGCCCCCTTCCAGCATCCGGGCGAGCCAGTAGAGACCCGCGTCGGCGTCGCTGCCGCGGATGCTCTTGATCAGGGCGCTGGCGCAATCGTAGTGGGTGTCACCCGAGTCGTAGGCCACCACCTTCCGCTGCACGCTCTCGCGGGCCAGGTCGAGCGAGAAGACGAGCGGCCGCTCCGGGCTCGAGAGCACGCCCACCTCGAGCGCCCCGAGCGCCCGGCGGGCATCACCGTCGGAGGTTTCGACGAGAAAGGCCCGGGCCTCCGGAGCGAGCGTGACCAGCTCGCCCCCGAAGCCATGCTCGCGGTCGGCCACGGCCCGGTCGAGGATCGCGGCGACATGCTCGGGCCCGAGGGCCGCGAGTTCAAACAGTCGGCTGCGGCTCACGAGCGCCGACGTGAGGGCGAAGAACGGGTTCTGCGTGGTCGCGCCGATCAGCGCGATCACGCCGTTCTCGACGTCGGGCAGGAGCACATCCTGCTGGGCCTTGTTGAACCGGTGGATTTCGTCGATGAAGAGGCAGGTCTTCTGGCCGTCGTCTTCGAGCCGGCGGCGGGCCGCTTCGAGGACATCCCGCACGTCCTTCACTCCCGAGGCCGTGGCCGAGAGTTCCACGAACCGCCGCCGAGTCTCGTGGGCGATGATCTCGGCCAGCGTGGTTTTGCCAACCCCGGGAGGTCCGTAGAGGATCACCGAGCCGAGCCGGTCGGCCTCGATCAGCCGACGCAGCAGTTTGCCCGGGCCCACCGTCTGCTCCTGGCCCACATAGTCAGCCAGCCGCCGGGGCCGCATCCGGGCCGCCAACGGAGCAGCCCGGGCCACATTTGCAGCCCGCGAAGCGCTGAACAGATCGGCCATGCCAAAGGTCCTTCCTAGAATTCGACGGGTCGGAGGGATTGCCCGTGCCAATCGAGCGGCGTAGGAAACCGAGCGAAGCCACGATGGAGAAGCGAGGTTCCTTCGAGTGAGCGGATGGCAGGATGCCAGGAGCGAACGTCCGGCGAGATGGGGCGGGCAATCCCGGCCACTTCGGACACGGCTTCACAAGCCCGAAAAAAGGTGCCTACCACCACATCCAGGCCAGATGCCTATAACCCAGAGTCCGTTTTTACCTGAATTGGGTGCCAGGCACCGTTTCTGCCGATGGGATTTCGCTCGCTCCGTGACTGCGTCGAGGCACTCCGCCGTGAGGGGGAGTGCCTGGTCGTCGACCATCCGGTCGATCCCCACCTCGAAATCGCCGAGATTCAACGGCGGCTGTTCCGCGCCGCGGGGCCGGCAGTGCTCTTTTCGCGGCCGCGGGGCACGGGCTTCCCCGTGCTCGTGAACCTCTACGGCACGAAGCGGCGGATCGAGCGGATCTTCGCCGACACCTTCGACCGCGTCCGCCGGCTCGTGGAACTCAAGATCGATCCCACCGCCGCCCTGCGAAGCCCAGGCCGCTATTGGCGAAGCCCGTTCGATGCCCTGGCGATGCTGCCTCGCTCGGTCCGCACCGGGCCGGTGATGGCCGGCTCCACCAGCCTCTCCTCCCTGCCGCAGGTCGTCTCCTGGCCCGGCGATGGCGGCCCCTTCATCACGCTGCCGGCCGTCTATTCGGAAGACCCGGCCCACCCCGGCCCGAAGCACTCGAACCTCGGCATGTATCGGGTGCAGCTGGCCGGCAACGACTACGAGCCCGACCGGGAAACCGGGCTTCACTATCAAATCCATCGCGGCATCGGGCTCCATCACGCGGCGGCCCTCGCCAGGGGTGAGCCGCTGCGGGTGGCGATCTTCGTCGGCGGCTCGCCGGCGATGGCCGTCTCGGCCGTGATGCCGCTGCCGGAGGGCCTCTCGGAGCTGACCTTCGCCGGGGTGCTGGCCGGCCATCGGATCCCGATGATCCGCCGCTCCGGCCGGCCGGCGATCTACGCCGACGCCGACTTTGTGATCGAGGGCACGGTGCATCCTGGGGCCACGAAGCCGGAGGGGCCGTTTGGCGACCACCTCGGCTACTACGCCCGCAGGCACGAGTTTCCGCTCCTGCAGGTGGATCATGTCTGGCACCGCGAGGGAGCGATCTGGCCGGTCACGGTCGTGGGCCGGCCTCCTCAGGAAGACACGCTCTTTGGCTGGCTCGTCCACGAGCTGACCGGGCCTGTGATTCCCACCGTGCTGCCCGGAGTGTCGAGCGTGCACGCGGTCGACGCCTCGGGCGTGCATCCGCTGCTCTTGGCCGTGGGGAGCGAGCGGTACCTGCCGTGGAAGAAGTCCGACCGGCCGGCCGAACTGCTCACCCAGGCCGCGGCCATCCTCGGGCAGGGGCAGCTCTCGCTCGCCAAGTATCTCTTCATCGTGAACGGGGGCGATGCTCCCGGCCTCGACGCCCACGACGTGCGGGCCTTCCTCGCCCACCTGCTCGCTCGGGTCGACTGGCGGCGGGATTGCCACTTCCACACCGAAACCACGATCGACACGCTCGACTACTCGGGCCAGGGCTTCAACGCGGGCTCGAAGCTCGTGGTGGCGGCCCGGGGCCCGGCAGTGCGGTCGCTGGCCACCGAACTTCCCTCTGGTGGCAGCCTGCCGGCGGGCTTCTCAAACCCACGGGTCTGCCTGCCGGGCGTGGTGGCGGTGACGGGGCCACGGATCGAGCCCCGGCCCCGGCTCGAGGCCGAGAGCGATCAGGCGATCTGGGCGCCCACAGCGGAGGCGGCCTGGACCGCGGACGTCGAGCGGTTTGTCGCGGCGATCGGCCCCGAGCATCCGCTCCGGGCGTTTCCCCTCATCGTGGTCGTCGACGACGCCGACTTCGCCGCTGCCAGTCTGGAGAACTTCCTCTGGGTCACCTTCACCCGCTCAAACCCGGCCATCGACGTGCACGGGGTCGAGGCCGACATTCGACACAAGCACTGGGGTTGTCGCGGACCGCTCGTGATCGACGCCCGGCTCAAGCCTCACCACGCGCCGCCGGTGGAGGAGGATCCCTCCGTCACGGGCCGGGTGGACGAACTCTGCCGCTCCGGCGGCCCACTG
>JBJOHE010000295.1:0-3238 GCA_046047895.1 Planctomycetota bacterium
GTAGGCCTTGTCGAGATCCTCCCGCGTGACCGGCACCGGGCCGATCAATTTCTTGAGGGCCACCGTCGGCCCCACGACGTCGTCGACATAGTGCCGCAGCGAAATCTTCTCCTCGCGGGTGACCCGCGCGAGCCAGGCCTCGGTGTCGGCCGTGCCGTCGGCCTTGCGAAAGCCCATCGATTCGGCCGCCCGCACGATCTCGGCGTCGAGATCGGTCTGCGCCACCTTCTGCCGCTGCCGCTCCAGGGCCTGCTCGATGATCGCCCGCGTGATGAGAATCTCGAGCACCTCCTCGCCGTGCCGGTCGAGGCATTCGTTGTGGACCCGCTCGAGGGTCACCGGCATTCCGTTGACCAGCGCCGCCACGCCCGGCCGGGCGGCCGCCTTGACCGGATCGTTCATCACGTTTTCGATCGTCGCGGCGTCCTGCTCCCGACGAAACATCTCGTTCGACGCCCGCCGGCTCTTTTCTTCGCGGAGTTCCTCGACCAGCCGCGGCCGCACCTCGGCCGGCTGCATGTCGGCCGCCGGAAGCTTGCCCTCACACTTGAGGAAGATGAACTGATCGGCCACCTGCACCACCTCCGAGATCTCCCCCTCCTCGAGCCTGAAGGCCACCGCCTCGAAGGCGGCATCACCGGAGTGGCGACGGATCGGCTGCACCCAGCCATTGGCGCTGGCGCTGCCGACGTCGATCGAATGCTGTCGGGCCAGGCCACCAAAGTCGTCGGGCGCCGCGAGGGCCAACGCGCGGATCTTCTCGGCCGCCGGCCGCGTGGGCAGCACGATGATGCGGGCCTTCACGGCCGACCCAAACCGATTCTCAAACGCCCGCGTGAATTCCTCCTCGGTCGGCTCGATCGCGGCGCGGGCCAGCCGCCGCAACGCGAGCATCGGCCACACGATATCGTCGGCATACTGTTGTGGCTTGATGCCGCGCTCCTTGCGGATCAGTTCGATCCACTGGTCGCGGGGCACGTTGAAGCGGCGCGACAGGGCATCGATCTCGGCGTCGATATCGGCGGCCGTCACCGTGATCTGATGCCGGCCGCAGGCCTGCTCGATGATCGTGCGGTTGACGAGTGCTTCGAGCACCGGCTCGCCATGCCGGCTGACACATTCGGCGACGAGCTGATCACGGGTGATCTCGATGCCATTGACCAGCGCCATCACCGCCGGCTGGTCCGCCGGCTGCGCCGCGGCGGCGGGTGCTGCGGGGGGCCGGGCATCCGCCTGCTCGCTGCCCGTGAGCAGTCGCCAGCCGACCGCGGCGGCGACCACGATCACCAGGCCGCCGAATTCCCGGAGCCCCGGCGCGCGAACGGCCTTGATCCATCCCTGCCCGATCCCGCGACCAATCCAGCGGCGCGCGATCGCGGCCATGCCTGTGAGGCGGCTCATCTGCATGCCCTCCTTGGCGTGCGTGTGCGGCGGACTCATCCGCCGACCGCCTGGAAGGGTAGGGAATTGAGGCGCCGTAGATCAAGGCGAACCCGCGGTGCGGAATCCGGCCCGTCAGGAAGCACCGGGCGCAAGCCCGGTGGCTGTAGCGACACCGACCCCGGCGCCAGCCCGCGGGCTCGCGCCCAGCGGCTGGATGGGAAACCTTGCGCCAGGCGGCATTGTGAGGCCAACCACCAGAAAGCACCGGGCGCGAGCCCGGTGGCTATTCGAGCTCCGGCAGCATCGCCTCTTCGGCGGCCGCCTCGCGGAGCTTTTCCAGGGCCTTGGCCTCGATCTGCCGCACCCGCTCCTTGGTCACGCCGAGGGCCGAGCCGACTTCCTTCAGCGTCTGCGGCTCCCGCTCGTGATCGAGACCGTAGCGGCGGATGATGATCGTCTGCTCCCGCTGGTCGAGCCGATCGAGAAACTTGCCCACCTGCTGCATGCGATCGCTGGCGGCCAGCCGCTGCTGATACTCGTCTTCCCGCCGGTCGGCCGCGGCCTGCAGCAGCTCCATGTCGGCCGCCCGAAACCGATCCCGCCGCTTGTGCTCGTCGGGAATCGTGCGGGCGTAGTTCTTCATGATCGCCCACGAGGCATAGGTGCTGAATTTGTTGCCTCGGGCGTAGTCAAACTTCTCGACCGCGCGGATCAGCGACATGTTGCCGTCGCTCACCAGGTCGAAGAAGCTGTCGCCCGGCGACACCCGCCGCTTGGCGATCGACACGACCAATCGCAGGTTGGCCCGCACGATGCGGTTCTTGATCTCCACGATCTCGTCATAGAGCCTCTCGATCTGATCCATCAGCCGCGTGTTGGGATGCTCGGCATCGAGATCCTCCCGCAGCTTGCTGGCCTTGAACTTCAGATAGTTGAACTTGCGAAACAGCCACACCTCCTGCTCGCGGGTGAGCAGCGGCACCTCGTAGAGGCTCGCGAGGTAGGCCGGCAGACCACTCGGCCGCCGCACCTTCTTGCCCGCATCGGGGCTGCCTGGAAACGGCTGGTTCACCACCTTCTCGGCACTCTTGCGGGAAAAGAGCGCGTTGGGCATGAAGTCGAGCGGGAGCTCCATGATGTGGCTGGCCCGCTGGGCGAGAATCACGCGATAGATGCTCGCCTTCGACCGCCGATACCGCCTGGCGATCGACTCGACCGACTCACCGCCGAGATACTGCTGATAGATGCGGGTGCAGCTCTCCGGCCGCAGCCGGCCGTCGGTGCCGGCAAAGACCGCCTGCTCGGGGTGGTCCTGGTCGTGCCGCTTGATCGTGTAGCGGACCGTCTCCACGCTGCGGCCGAGCTTGGCGGCGATGCGCCGATGCACGTCGGCCGGGCAGGCTCCGGCTGAGGAGAGCCGACGGGCCCAGCCGATGATCTTCTCGTGCTCGTCGTCGGTGAGCTGGCTGAACCGGCTGCCCCGCTCGATCCGCACCGGGTTGTTGCGGATAAACCGCTCCACGGCACTGGCCAGGAAGCCGACCCGCCGCCGGCCGGCGACCGTGTAGCGCTGGGCGACAAGACCATGCTCACGCCACCGTGAGATCGTCTTGGTCGAGACGTTGAACCGCTTGGCGAGTTCCTCGATCGAGAGCACCGGCTCGTTCACCGGGGTCTCGACACCGCCGGTCGACTGGTTGGCCGACTGTCCTTCCATGAACAGCCGCACGAAAGAATCATTTGTGTTGGAACGCATGGCAGCACCCTCGAAGAAGTCACGTCCACGTCACCTTCAGGAGCCATCCGTGGCCCCCTCCACACCTCTCGCGAACGCCAGAGTTATACGCAGCCTGCC
>JBJOHE010000296.1:0-4037 GCA_046047895.1 Planctomycetota bacterium
GTGGGCATACGGCCGGCGGAGCGGCTCACCAGCCGCTGAACCGCCTGATACTCGTTGCCGAAGTGCCATTCGCCGGGCTGTGCCTTTTCGCCCCACTCCCTGGAGCGAATCGCTCCACCCCCTGGTGCGAATCGCTCCACCCCCTGGTGCGAATCGCTCCACTCGCCCCACGGGCTGCTCAGGGCTCCAGGATCGGTTCCGGAGCCGTAGCAGGCCTTTTCTGCGAGGAAAACCATGATCCTCGGTCATCGCAGCCTTTTTCCTGGCCGTCGCATTCGCTGTGGCGCGGAATTTGCTGAGTCATTCTCCGGGCCGGTGCGTGCTCGTGCGAGCACGCCGGGAGTCCACGGGGGGTGGGGGAGAAAAAGCCCATGTCGAGGCTGAGGATTATTGCCATGCGTTCTGGCGCCTGCTTTCTTGTCGCCTTGGCGGGCCTTCTGGCAGCTCGCTCACCGGTCCACGCAGGCATCCTGCACAAAGCCGACAACACCACCACCCTTCAGACTGCGGCCTCGTGGACGGAAAACGTTGCCCCGACGAGTGCCGACACCCTGGTGTTTGACAGCACCATCACGTCTGGCCCCCTGACCGTTTCAGGGTATTTGCCGGGGACGCTCGGAACGCTGCAGGTCGGCGACGCCACCACCGGCAATCCGGCCGGCGATGTCACCATCAACTGGAGCAACACCAGCACCTTCAATCAAAGCGCCTTGGTCGACATGGCCAACGCGACAGTCGATCTCACGATGAATGGCGGGTTTTTGCGGGCTGCAAGCGCCACCTACAACCCGACCTTCACTGTCCCCGCCAGCCGCACACTCACCGTGGGTTCCGCCATCTCCAACCAAGGCAACACGAAGACGTTTCATTTTGCCGGTGCAGGCGACATCGTAATCAACTCCGACTCAGGTGGCGGCGGTGCGATGAACTACAGCGTTGAAGGTCCGACCGTCACGTTCAATGCAAGCGACAACGACTGGACCTACGGCACTGTGTCCACCGGCAAGCTCGTGGTCGGCCACAGCACGGCCCTTGGAGACCAGACGCTCACCGTGAATGTCGCCAGCGGCCTTGGCTTCGGCACCGGCGTCACCGCAGCCTCGATTGCCCAGCTCACCACCAACGCCTCGGGAAGCTTTGATCTCACCAATGCCGACAATAGCGGCGTAGCACTGGATGTGAGCAGCAATAACAGTAGCACCACCCTCTCCGGCGCCATCGGAGGACTGGGCTCGCTGTCGAAGAGCGGCACCGGAACCTTGACAATCTCCGGAGTCAACACGTTCACCGGAGGGCTCACCGTCAATGCCGGAAGCATTGTCTTTGGAAACAGCAGCGCGGCCGCAGGCGGTCTTGTTACGGCCGCCAACGGCACCACGCTGAGCCTCGCCAACTCGTCGTCCGTGTTTCTCGGCGGCACGGTCACCCCCTCCGGCTCTGGTGCCGCGGTGACGCTGACATCGGCGAATGCTGCAGCGGGTTTCAGCACTCTGTTCACGGGCGATTCGGATCAGACGCTGACAATCGCTGGCGGCACTCAGGTGAATGCGTCGTCGAGCTCTCAGCAATTCAGCGGGTTTGACGGCACCGTTGCTGTGGCGAGCGGCTCGACCCTGCGGTTTTCCAATTCAGGCTTGAACAACGGCGGCCTGAATACGACGTTTGATTTGACCGGCGGCATCACCACGCGAAACAACGGCACCCTCACGCTCGGTGCCCTGCAGGGAGCAGGCAACATCGCCATGGGCGGCAGTGGCGGAAATAACGCGACACTCAACGTCTATGTCGGCGCCAAGAACATCGACACCACCTACAGCGGCGGCATGAGCGACGCGGATGCTGTAAACGGCAAAGTGCTCAAGCTTTACAAGGTGGGCACCGGCAAGCTCACACTCTCGGGCAGCAACCCGTACACCGGTGCCACAAGCGTGAGCGCTGGCACACTCGACGTAAGCGGAAGCCTGGCGACCTCCAGTGTGACTGTCTCCGGCGGCGTGTTCAACGCGCTGGTCGCCGACCTCCTCCCCGACACTTCCTCGCTGAGCGTATCGAGTGGGAGGTATGAGCTCGGTGGAAGCGACACGATCGACACCTTTACGATTTCGGGCGGTGAACTCGCCGGCGCGGGATACACCCTCACCGCCTCCACCTACAACCTCAACGGCGGCACCGTTTCGGCCAACCTCGGGGCCGGCACCGTCAACATCGGTGGCACCGTGCAGATCACCGGCGAAGCCGCCGGCACGGCGACCGTGAGCACCGGGGAACTGCTCGTCGACAACCAGTTCGCCGGCTCCGTCACCGTCGCAACGGGTGCCCAGCTCGGCGGCTCCGGCACGATCACGGGCAACGTGTCGTTCGGCCAGAACGCCCTTTTCACCTTCAACCCCTCCGCCCCCCTCACCGTGGGCGGCAACGTGACCTTCACCAACCCCGCCGACTTCGGCGTGGACGACATCATCGGCCTCTCGAACCTCACCCCCGAGGGCACCTACACCCTGATCGCCGGCACCGTCGATACGACCAATCTTGCCAACTTCGGGGCGGGCAACGCCTATGACCTCGGCTCTGGCAAGTCGGCCTACTTCCAGCAAGGCAGCCTCCAACTCACCGTGGTGCCTGAGCCGTCGGCGATCCCACTCGCCGTCGGCATCGCCGCCGCCCTGATGAGGCTCCGCCAGCGCAGCCGGAGAACCGGCTAACAAACCCCTGGTGGCCTGAGCCAAAGGGGGCCGGGGTAGGGAACAGGCGAGACGTGGGCGCTCACCCTCCCTGCGGGAGGGCCAAGGGTTTTTCTGCCCGGGTAGAAACCTCCCCGGCCTGCGGGCGCCCCCACCAAAACGGCAGGGCGGCTGGACCGAGCCACCGCCCGAACCCCGGAGCAGCCGGCCACAGCCTGTCCGGGAAAACCGGGCTTGAAGCCGGCAGCCCCGTTCGCGACCATCCGCCCCCTCCCGGCCCTTTCCCTGTCGGGAGGACGAGGGTTTTCCGCGGTATGGTGCGAGCCAGCCTCCTCACGATCGCTGCGAGTCTCCTCCTCGGGCTACCGGCCCGGGGCCAGGAGTTGATGCTGCCGCCGGCCACGCTCCAGCCGAATCCGTTCGCCCCGCTCCCGGAGGGCGCGGTGATCAGCCCGGCAGGCCCGGTGCTGCCCGGCCCGCCCCCGGGCCCGCGAAACGCCGTCGTGATCCCGCCGCTCGACGCCGAGGTGGTCTGGACCTCGATGGTCGACGTGGCCGACGACTACTTCAAGGTGCAGTCGGAGCAACGGGTGGTGTTTGCCAACGGGGTGCCCACCGAGGGCCGGATCGACACCTACCCCCAGACCGGGGCCAACGTGCTCGAACTCTGGCGGGGCGACTCCGTCGGCTGGCATGAACGCTGGGAATCGACGCTCCAGTCGATCCGCCGGATCGGCACGATGCGGCTGATCCCCGATCCGGGCGGCTGGCGGGTCGAGGTGGAAGTGGAAAAGGAACTCGAATACCTGGCCCGGCCGATGCGGGCCACCGCCGGCGGAGCCTCCTTCCGCAACGACGACTCGCTCTACCGCTACGGCACCCCGCTGCCCACCCTCGGCCAGGCAGTGGGCGACCAGCCCCGGCCGGTCGCCGCCCCCACGCCCACCGCTGGCTGGATCCCGCTCGGCCGCGACCCGCTCCTCGAGCAGCGGATGCTCGAACGGCTTGTCGCCAAGCTCGGCGTGCCCCCGGTCGCCCAGCCGGCGCCCTACTACGAACCGCCTCAAGGCGGAGTCGGGCCCGGCCCGATCCCCGGCACCCTGCCGGCCCCGGCTGCCGCTCCCGTGGCTCCTGCCAGCCCCGTCTACGGCCAGCCGATCCCGGCCGAGCAGCTCCCTCCCGGCGCCGTCATCGCCCCTGGCCCGGCGGTGCCGATCGAGTCGCTCCCCGTGCCCCGGTAAGCCGGGCTCGATGGCCGAGCCCTGCAGCATCGCTCACCACAACACGTCGCTGCGAAACTCCGCGAACGCCGGGTCGCGGGTAACGAGTTTCATGCCTTCGATCGCGCTCTGCGCT
>JBJOHE010000297.1:0-3564 GCA_046047895.1 Planctomycetota bacterium
AAGACCTGTGGCCGCAGGCTTGCAGCCTGCGGAATGCGGCTTCCAATCCACGAGCACGCAGAGGCTCCTGAAATCAACACCGATCGGCCCAATCCGCCAGGACGGGGCACGTGCTCGCCGCCGGCGGATTTTGACGTCGCAGGCTCAACTGGTGTGGTGGGTCAACGCTGCCAGTCAAAATGCACCGGCGGCTGCGCGCGACCCCGTTCCTGGCTGACCGTTCCTGGCTGACCGTTCCTGGCTGACCGTTCCTGGCTGAACCCGTTCCTGGCTGAACCCGTTCCTGGCTGAACCCGGGTTTGTGGTTGGCGCCGGTGGGCTGCGGTAAGATGCCGGGGAGTCGTTTTTTCGCGTCTCCGCCACTTCGTCTTTGCCGACCGGTTGGTTCTGATGGGTTATCAAGATCGCGGCTATTACCGTTCTGGCCCCGGGGTGGGATTCGGCTTTGCGCCGGAGTGGTCGGGGGTCAACACGATCATCGCGATCACCGTCGGAGTCTGGCTGGCGAACTTCATCTTCACCGGCGACCTGTTTCGCGAGTTTTTCTCGCTGCGGTTTTCGCTCAACGACCTGCTCTGCCTGAAGAGCGATCTGCCTCGCCATCTCGGGCGGTTCTACACGCTCCTGACCTACGGCTTCTGCCACGACGGGCCGAGCCTGGAATTGCGGGGGCCCTATTCGCTCTGGCACCTGATTTTCAACATGCTCTCGCTCTGGTTCTTCGGCCGGCCCGTGGAGGGGATCCTGGGGAAGGCCGAGTTTCTCAGGTTCTACTGCTTCGCGATCGTGTTCGCCGGCATCATCTGGCTGGTCGGGGAGCAGACCTTCGGCCCCGTCGCCCGGCTGGTCGGCGCCTCGGGAGCGGTGATGGCGGTGCTGGCCGTCTTTATTTGGTACTACCCGCGGGAGCAGGTGCTGATCTACGGAATCTTTCCGGTGCCCGCCTGGGCCCTCGGCGTGCTCTATCTCGTCAGCGATTTGCAGGGCACGAGCAACCCTCTGAGCCATGTGGCTCATCTCGCCCACCTCGCAGGCGCGGGCTTCGGGCTCTTCTACGCCTGGCAGCGGATCGATCTCTCCTGGATCACCAACGGGCCAGGGGAACTGCTCGCCGCCTGGAAGAAGCGGCGGCTGCGGATCGTGCGGCCCGACGATCCGGCCGACGACGATGCCCCCCCGCCCCTCGAGCAGGACGTGGATCGCATCCTGGAAAAAATCAGCCGCTCCGGCGAGGCGAGCCTCACGCCCCGCGAGCGAGACACGCTCACCCGTGCCAGCCGCCGGTTCAAGGACCGCCGCAGCTAAGGGCCGACATCAGCGAACCGGGGCTCCCGGCAGCTCCGCCGAGGCGGTGCGAATGGTTGGCTGGGCTCTGGTGCGGAGGCCGTCGATCGTGGCCACGAGTTCTCGAAGCTCGAGGTCGTCGACGTGCCCCGAGAGCACGCCCTGCGACACGCCGCGGGTGTCGAGGATGACGACGTTCGGCTCGTCGGGCACCATCCCGAAGCTCTGTCGCATCACGTCCTCGAAGTCGAGCCACACCGAGACGACGGGCGATTCCTTCCGCAGCCGGTTGCGAGCCACCGCATGCAGGGCCCGCGGCACCTCCGGCACGCAGGCGACCGGGATCACTCGCACATCGGGCAGCCGCACGCCGGCCGGCCATCCGGCCAGGCCGATCACTGGCTGGGTCGACCACTCCTCGGCCGGGGCTCCGTCGGCGGTCGGATGGAAATAGGTGTGGAGCTTGCGGCCGAGGTCGAGGGCCGCCTCCGCCCCCTTGCGGCCCGCGTAGACGAGCACCACCACGTCGCCCTGCATCGCACCGGTCTCGCAGCGGTGGCGAAACTGGTCTTCCATGATGATGTTTACGGGCCGTTCGGCGGCAGAAGCCATCGGCAACGGCAAGGCGGCCAGGCCGGGAACGAGAAAAACGGCAAGGCGGCAGGCAACGCGGATGAACATGAATGCACCCAGGGGGGGCCGGCGGATGGGAAGGGGGAAGTACCGCGCCGGGCGAGGCCGGCACAAGCCGGGTTTCAAGGCGCCTGCCGGGCAGCCCCGACATGCCAGCCAAGCCGGAGAGGGCGGCTCGGGGGTCGGCGAACGCTCGCGGAGCATCGGGGCGTATCCTCGCCCGCGACGCGACTTTTGCCGCCCCCGAGCCGGTGCCCCGCCAAGTGACCAAGGCTCGGGGGTCGGCGAACGCTCGCGGAGCATGAGGGCGTATCCTCGCCCGCGATGCGACTTTTGCCGCCCCCGAGCCGGCGGCTTGGCCAACGCGGCCTACGCGGCCAGTTGGGCTGAATCATCCTCATCGACGAGTTCCTGGCCGGCATCCTCATCGGCTCCCTCGTCCCCCGGCCGCAGCCAGGTGAGCACCGCCGGCAGGAACACGAGCGAGGTGATGGTGCAGGTGGTCACGCCGAGCGTGAGCACCCGTCCGAGGCTCTCGAGCCCCTTGTGGCTAGCCACCATCAGCGCACCGAAGCCGAGGATCGTCGTCAGGGCGTCGACGAGCACCGAGTTGGCCGTCGAGGCACTCATCCGATAGGGACCGGGCCGCTCCAGGAAGTCGTGGATGATGTGCACGCCATAATCCACGGCGATGCCCATGATCAGCGGGATGCCGATCAGGTTGGCCGGATTGAGATCGATGCCCACGAGCCCCATCAGGCCGAGCA
The DNA here is from genome assembly GCA_046047895.1 of Planctomycetota bacterium. GTDB lineage: Bacteria > Planctomycetota > Planctomycetia > Pirellulales > UBA1268 > QWPN01. The sequence goes on from JBJOHE010000297.1 coordinate 2,685, forward strand.
TCTGCATGATGCCCACGGCCAGGGGCAGGATCGCCAGGGCCGAATACCGCAGCGAGCGGAAGTCGAGCCAGAGCACGGCCAGGATCACGATCAGCGAATAGAGCCCCGCCTGCTCATAGCTCCGCTTCATCTCGAGCGACCCCTCGTAGGCCTGGAGCGGATTGCCCGTGGCCCGCGGATCAACGCTGCGGACATCCTTCACGAACCGCTCGAGCGCATCGAAGTGCCAGATGTCGCCGCGGCCGTAGATCTTGAGTAGGTGCCGGCCGTTCGTGCCGACGAACCGCTCGACGAGGCTCGGCGGCAGATCGTCGAGCGCCGGTGGAGTCGGGTCGGCCACGGCCGCCAGGGCGTGGAGCCGGCTGAGCAGATCGCCGGCGGCCCGCTGCTGAAACGCGGCCAACGACTGGTAGCACTCCTCGGGGCCCTTCGTGCGGAGACTGTCGCGGGCCCGCTCCAGATGCCAGGCCGTCCGCAGCCCGCCGGGCCGCTTCGACGCCTCGCCCTGGGCCCAGCCGAGGGTTTCCCCGAGCGAGTCGAGCCGGTCCACCGGAATCTCCGGAGGCCGCTCGGGAAGCGTGGCGAGCCGGTCGCGGATCCGCTCGATCATCGGCTGCTTGACCGCCTCGTCGACGGGCAGGAGCGAGGCGATCTCGTCGATCCGTTCCACGCTCGGGAGCGCCTCGAGCTTAGCCTTTCGCTCGAGCAGCTGCTCGCGGGAGTCGGCGATCGACAGGGCATACCAGACGCTCTGGTCGCATTCGGTGAGCAGCTTCTTTTCCACCTCGACGCTCTCCAGGCCGTCGGCCTGCATGTTGAGCAGGTTGTGGTCGTAGTCGAGCTCGTGGAGGCCGCCGGCCAGGGCGAGCGAGCAGGCGAC
>JBJOHE010000298.1:0-9516 GCA_046047895.1 Planctomycetota bacterium
CGGCGAAGCCCTCCCGGTTCTCTCCGCCGCGAGCCGATGCCACCGACGATCGCTATGCGGCCCGGACCGTCTCGCACGAAGCTGACCAGACTTCAGAAGCACCTCGGCCATGGACCTCACGGTTTGCGTCTCCCGATCTGCCACCCGCCGATCTCGCACCGACAAGCGTTCCGGCGGCTGCCGCCAGCTCCGACTCCGCGGCCCTCGTGCCGGCACCCCACGACTTCGAGCCGGCCCCGGCTCTGGACGGGCCCGCCACCGAAGAGGCACCGCACGCCGGCCTGAATTCCACCGCCAGCCCCGACGCCCCATCGGAGGACCATGCCCCGGGTGATGCCGACCAGCCCGCGACGGCCTTGGCAGACACCGAGCCCTCGTCTGCTTCGGCCGAGCCGCCGGCCGCGAGCGAATCTCTTCGCGAACCAGCGACGCCGACCCCGCTGGAGCAGACTGCGGAGGCTGCCACCGAGGCGTTGCCGGCTGCCGACCAGGAGCCGGAGATCGCGGCCACCCCTGCCGCCGACACCCTGCCGGCAACCGCAGAGCCGGCAGGGTTCCAGCCGCCGACCGGCGCCGCGCCACCGGCCAGCCCGTTCGCGGCGGCCCCACCTGCGATGCCGGCAGCACGGCTGTCGACCGGCGGGGATCGCGACCGCGTGTCGCCTTGGAGCCAGCCACCCACCGCGGCGGCCGTGACCGTGGCGGCAGCCGAACCCGCCGCTCCGCCTCCGCCGACCCCCGCCGCGCTCCCCTTCGCCGCTGCACCGCCGCTGGGCCCCGCGGCCGAGGGCGACGTCGACGACCGGCCCGTCCCCGGGCCCTTTGATGATGCTCCGGCGTCGGCCGCGGCCGCAGGGCTGACCGGCCAGGGCGTGCCGGGACCGCTCCAGCTCGAAGGCGTGCAGACGCCTCAGCTCGCGGTGGAGAAGCGAGGCCCCAAGGAAATCCAGGTGGGGAAGCCGGCCCGCTACGAGATTCTCGTGCGAAACGTCGGCAGCGCCACCGCCCACGACATCCTGCTGCGGGACGCCGTGCCCCGGGGCACCTCCCTGATCGCCACCACGCCGCCGGCGGCCCCGGCAGGCGAGAGCCCGGCTACGACCGGCGACCTTGTCTGGACACTCGGCGAGCTGCCGCCCGGCGGCGAGGTGCGGGTGCTGATGGAACTGATGCCTGAAGCCGAGGGCGAGATCGGCAGCGTGGCAAGCGTGAGCTTTCGCGCCGACGCCACCCTCCGCTCCCGCTCCACGAAGCCGGCGCTGGCGATCGATTGCCCAGAACCCGAGACGGTGCGAATCGGCCGCGACATGCAGGTCTCGCTGACGATCTCGAACCCCGGCTCCGGCACGGCGACCGGCGTGGTGCTCGAGGCCTTTCTGCCGGAGACCGTGTCGCACCGCGCCGGCAGCGAACTCGAATTCGACGTCGGTCAGCTGCGGCCTGGTGAGACGAAGACGATCGATCTCGTGCTCGGCACCCGCGGCCCCGGCGTGCAGCCGGCCCGGCTGGTGGCGCGGGCCGACGCCGGCATCGAGGAGGTGCTGCAGGTGCCGCTCGAAGTGACCGCCCCCACGCTCGAACTGGCGATCGACATGCCGGCCCGGCGGTTCCTCCAGCGGCCGGCCACCTGCCGGATCGCGATGGTGAACGCCGGCACGGCGAGCGCCCGGGCCGTGGAACTCGCCGCCCAGCTGCCGCCGGGCATGAAGTTCGTGAAGGCCAACAACGCCGGCTGGCATGACGAGCGGACCCATCGGGTGCTCTGGAATCTCGAGGAGCTGCCCGCCGGCGAGACCGGCACCGTCGAGGCGGTGGTCATGCCGGTGCAGCCCGGCCCCCAACGGATCACCGCTGCGGCCCGCAGCACCGACGGACCATCCGCCCAGGTCGATCACCTGTGCCAGGTCGAGGGCCTCGCGGCGCTGTCGTTCCAGGTGATGGACAGCGAGGATCCCATCGAGGTCGCCGGGTTGACCGAGTATGTGATCAGGGTCTCCAACGACGGCACGAAGGCAGCCAGTGGCGTGCGGGTGGCGGCGACCCTGCTCGGCGATCTCGAGCCCGTCGAGGCGACGGGTCCCGGCGGCCACCGGGTGGAGAACCTGGCGGTCGAGTTCGAGCCGCTGGCGAAGCTCGGCCCCGGCGAGGAGGCGGTCTACCGGGTGCGGGCCCGCGGGCACCGGGCCGGTGATCAACGGGTGCAGGTGCAGCTCGTCAGCGACGACCACCCGACGCCGATCACCAAGGAAGAAATCACGAGCGTCTACGACGATCGCTGACGCGGGTTCGCGATCGCTCCACCGGGTAGTCAACCGGCTGAGCAACTGAGGCGGGGCTCCTGCGAGGGGGGCGGCTTGTCGCGACCGGGCGAATGACCGACCCTGGTAGGCGGTATGCCCACCGTGTTCTCTCCCTTGTTTGCCCGCCTTCGAGTCTGTCCCCTGGCAGCGGTCCGTCCTTGGCTCCTCGCCGTGGCGGCGGTCGCGTGGCTCGCTGCCGCCTCGGCCGGTGAGCCGGAAGGACCGCCATCGCCCGCGGAGCAGCCGCCCGCCCCGCAGGGATCCCCCGGGCTGCCGACGGCCGCAGAGCTCGCCGCTCGGATCGAGGCGATCGGCAGCGACGAGTCGCTGGCCGACGAGGTCCGGACGGCGGTGCGGGAGCAGTATGAGAAGGCGCTCGCCGCCCTCAATCAGCGAGCCGCCGATCGGGAGCGGGCCACCGGCCTCGAACAGCTCGCCGCAACGGCCGAGCAGCGGCAGCAGGAGGCGGAGGCCGCCCTGGGAAAGCCGGTGGCCGCAGATCTTCCGGCGGTCGCGGCCGACGCTCCCGTGGAGAAGATCGAGGCGGCCCGGCGGGAGGCCGAGGCGGCGCTCGCCACCGCCACGACCGCGGTCAATTCGATCAAAACGACGATCGCCGAACGTCGCAAGGAATCGAAGACCCTGCCCCAAGACATCGCCTCGCTCGAGGGTGAGGCCGCCAAGCTCGAGCAGGATCTGCCCGAGGATCCCGATGTCGATCCAGCCCTTGCAAGAGCCCAGGGAGTGGCCCGCTCCGCGACCGCCGTAGCCACGGTCGCGGCGGTCGAACTGGCGCGGCAGAAGCTCGCGACCTACGAGGCGGAGGCCGGCCTGCTGCCGCTTCAGCAACAGCGGCTCGAGGCACGGGTGGCCGCGATCACGGCGCGGCTCGAGGAACTCAATCGCATGGTCGCGGCCAAGCGGCAGGACGTGATCGCGACGAGAGTGACCGAGTTTGAGCAGGAACTCGCGACGGCGGCAGACGCCCGCCGCCATGCCGCCTCGACGACGATCGGCCTGGTCGCCCGCTGCCGTGAACTCGCCCCGCTGGCCCGCCAGGCTGCCGGCGAACTCGTGTCGATCCGGGAGCAGGTGGCCTCCCTGCGGGCCGACCTGGCCCGGACCGAGGGCCTGGTCGCCGGCGACCTCGCCACCGGCGGCGGCCTGAGCCGGTCGGTGGGCTACCTGCTCGAGCGGACCAGGGCCTCTCTGCCACGCGACGGCCAGCTTGCCGACCGGGCGGCGGCCCAGTCGCGGCTCGTCGATGACACCCAGGAGATCCTGGCCCGGATCGATGCCCGGCTCGACGAGCTCGGTCCGCCGGCTGCGGGAGACGAGCCGGAAGACGTTCCGGCGATCGATTCCGTCGAGCGAAAGATCCTGACCACGCTCGATCACGACGCCGAGCGGCTGCTCGTCGAGACGCTCATTCCGCTCGGGGTGCAGCAGACCTCGCTGCGAACGGTCACCCGCGACTACCGGCGGCTGATCGATCGCCACCTGCTCTGGGTGCGAAGCGCCCGGCGGCTGGAGGCGGCCGATCTGGGAGAGGCGGCCGAGGGCCTCGGCTGGCTGGCCCGGCCGGGCCGCGGCCGACAGCTGCTCGACGACCTGTTCGCAGCGGCCTCCGCCCGGCCGTTGGCGGTCGTGGCCGGCTGCGGCGTGGTCGCGCTCCTCCTCGCACTCCACCGCCGGTTCGTCAAGCAGATCGTACGGCTCGGAGGGGTCGTGGCCGGCCGGGGCCACCTTCTCCTTCGGCCGACGCTGGCCGCGATGGTCGTGACCGTGCTGGCCGCCGTCCCGGTCTGGCTGGGGCTGTGGCTGCTGGCCCGGCTGCTGGCGAGCATCAGCGGCGGCGATTCGTTCGGTGGCTCGTTCGCCACCGCGTTGGACACGGTGGCCCACATCCTGCTGCCGCTCGAGTTCCTCCGGCAGTTTCTCCGGCCCCACGGCCTGGCAGGCGGCCACTTCGGCTGGCCGGCGCCGGTGATCGCGGCCCTCCGGCTGGCGGCCCGGCGGGGCGTCGCCTTCGCCTTGCCGCTGGTGTTTCTCTGGAAGCTCCTCGAACTCGAGAGCGGGTCCCGGGAGGAGGTGATCGCGGCGGCGCGGCTGGCCTTCATTCTCCTGATGGTGGTGGTGGCCTGGATCGTCTGGGCGGTCACCCATCCGACCCGCGGCGTCACGACGGCGCTCGCCCGGGCCTGGGGCGGGGCTGCGGCGGCCCGGCTCTCCTGGTTCTGGCGGGCCCTTGCCACGGGAGTGCCGCTCAGCCTGGCGGCCCTGATGTTCCTCGGCTACGGCTATTCCGCCACCCAGTTGGCCGCTTCCTGGCAGCAGTCGCTCTGGATGGTGTTCGCCGCGTTGGCGATCCACAGCCTGGCGGTCCGCTGGTTGCTCGTCTCGCGGCGGCGGCTCGCGCTCGATCAGATGCGGCAGAAGGCACTCGAGCGGCAGCAGGCCCAGGAGCGGCAGCAACTCGACCCGGCGGGCGGCACTGCCACCTCGCCGCCGATCCACGACGAGCCGGCGCTCGACATCTCCACGATCAACCAGCAGACCCGCCGGCTGTTTGACGCGGCCCTGTTCGTGGCGGTGCTCGGCGGGCTCGTCTGGATCTGGTCACCGGTGCTGCCGGCGCTCGAATTCCTCGATCGGTTCAGCCTCTGGCAGCTCCGGGCCGCCGACGGCACCGTCACCGGAGCGGTCACGCTCGCCAACCTCCTCCTCGCAGTGCCGCTGGTGGTGCTCACCTTCATCGTGGTGCGAAACGCCCCCGGCCTCCTCGAAGCCGCCGTGCTCCGGCACCTGCCGCTCGACAACGCCGGACGCTATGCCATCACGTCGCTGGCGAGCTATCTGCTGGCCGGGGTTGGCATCATCGCCACGGCCGCCACCCTGGGGCTCTCCTGGGGAGGCGTGCAGTGGCTCGTGGCCGGACTCTCCGTGGGGCTCGGCTTCGGCCTCCAGGAGATCGTGGCCAATTTCATCTGCGGCATCATCCTGCTCTTCGAGCAGCCGATCCGGGTCGGTGATGTGGTCACGCTCGACGGAGTGACGGGGGTCGTGTCCCGAATCCGGATGCGGGCCACCACCGTCACCACCTGGGAACGGCAGGAGTACATCGTGCCCAACAAGGATCTGATCACCGGCCGGGTGACCAACTGGACGCTGACCGACACCACCAACCGCGTGGAGATCCGAGTCGGCGTGGCCTACGGCACCGACACCCGCCTGGCCTGCGGCATGCTCCGCGAGATCTGCCAGGCCAATGGCGACGTGCTGGCCGAGCCCGCCCCGCTGATCACCTTCGAAGAGTTCGCCGACTCGGCCCTCACGATCACGCTCAGGCTCTACCTCGGCTCGCTCGACCGGAGGCTCGATGTGATCAACGACGTCCACACGGCGATCCACGAGCGGTTCAACGCGGCGGGCATCGAGATCGCCTTTCCACAACTCGACGTCCACCTCCGGACCCCTCACGCGGGCTGAACTCCCCCGAAAGGGATCCGTTGACCTATCCGCCGGGAAACAGGTCGGGCAGGCGGATGTGAAACTTCCCGAGCCTGCCACCGTAGTTGCCGGCGGAGATCTCAGGAATGCCTGCACCGGCCGCGGCGCGAATCCCCACAGCCATCGCCCGGGCCACCGCCGCCTCGCTCTCGCCGTCGATCACCACCTCGATGCAGGCGGATGCATCGGGATGGAGTTCGGTGGCAACCCTCCCGACCAGGGCCGGACAGAAGGCTTCGTTCGTGCTGGCCCGCAGCGCGGCGTACTTCGAACCCACCTTGCTCCCCGACCGGACGGCACCGCCGGGAAAGGGGGTGATCACGCCCGGCAGCGTCGCGATCGCCGTCACCGCCCGGCGAACGGCAGCCAGCGCCACCTCGAGGGTCTCGCCCTCGACGAGGAAGTTGCCGCCCCCCACGCCCTTCTCCGCGCCTGCGGTCGTCTCGATGAGAAACTCCCCGTCCATGACCGGCACCCGCCAGTAGGACCGCCCGTCGAGGATCCGCGACTTTTCGAAGCCGTCGCCGAAGTAACGCACGTGTCCACCGAGCGGCAGCCGCTCCGCCGCAGCCGGAAGCCCATCGAACACGGCCGTCGTCGGGCAGGTGAGGAGGCATTGGGCGGTGCGGTTGGCGACGGCCCGGGCAAGCGACTCGGTTGAAAACGCAAACAGCATCACAGCCGCCCCCGGCCGTCCGTCGGGCGTTTCCGCAGGCTTGAGCGTCAGCTCCTCGCCCACCTCCGCATCGCAGCCGATCACGCTCGTGCCGTAGCCGCAGACCGACTGCACGGCGGCGGCCAGCCAGTGGGAGTCGTGGGCCGTGATGAGGAGCCGGGCAAACCGCAGCCGAAACGCCTCCGCGAACGTGTCGACGATGCGGGTGGAACCGATGACCATGCCACTGAATCCTTGCGGGTTCGCCGGGCTCGCGGCCGGCGAGAACGCGGTATCCGCCAGCGAGACGGATCGCGTATCCTACCGGGACGGCCGCGAGGCATTCCCGCGGCGGCCGGTCGTTGTGCCCGCGATCGCTTTCCCTGCGGAGACGGTTTCCATGCCCAGCCTGTTCCTGCCGCTCGTGCTTCGTCTGCCGCGACTCATCCCGCGGAACCTCGGATCCCGACTGAGCCTCGCCGCCCTGCTGCTTGCCGGCGGCATCGGCGGGCCGGTCCAGGCCGCTCCACCCGCCCAACTCGCCGGCAGCGGCATCGCGATCGTGCCGGCAGACGCCGCCTTCTTCTCCGCCTCGCTCCGGCTTCGCGAGCAATACGACCGGATCGTGGGCAGCAACGCCTTCGCTGCCCTGCGGGCGCTACCCGGGGTCGAACGGGCCCTGGCCTCGTGGGACGAGCAGCGGGAGATGCCGGGCAGCCCGGTCTCGATGTTCCTCACGTTCCTCGAACTCCCAGAAAACGAGCAGGCGGCCGAACTCCTGGCCGACATGGTGGCCACCGACACCTTCGTCTACGGCACCGAGTCGTGGGTGAACTTCGCCCGCTTGATTCGTGTGGTGCAGCGGGCCCAGCAGGTGGCCTCGCTGCTCGAGGCCGCGGCCGACGGTGGGTTCCTCGAAATCGAGGAATCGGAAATGATCGACGAGGATGACGCCGAGGCGGCGGCAGGCCGGCCGCGGACCATCACGGTCCGGGGGCAGGTGGAACTCGACCTGGAACTGCCGGTCGGCCGCAGCCAACGGGCCGCGATCATCAAGGAACTGGCGGCAAACCCCGACCTGATCGTGGTGCCGGATGTCGTCTGGGGATTCAAGACGGCCAAGAAGGAGATCGCCGCCTTCCAGATCAAGCGGCTCGAGGTGCTCGCCAAGATGCTCGTCGACGTGAACCCCGCTCTGGCAGGATCGCTCGCTCGGCGGAAGGTTCCAGGGGGTGAGATCGTGTCGCTCACGCTCGATGGCGACCTCCTTCCCTGGGATGACCTGCTCGCGGAACTCAGACGGGAAGAGGGCGACGCGCCGGCACTCATGGCCGACGTCACAAAGCTGATCGACCGGGCCCGCGGGCTCGATCTCGTGATCGCCTTTGGCCTGATCGGCGACCGGGTGATCCTCTCGCTGGGAGACTCGACCGACCACCTCGAGCAGCTCGTCACGGCCGAGGGCAAGGGCAAGCCGCTGCTCGACACCGCACCCTTGGCACCGCTGCTCGACCATGCCGCGAACCGGCTCACCGGCATCTCGTTCATGAGCCAGCCGCTTGTCGCCGCGCTCGCCGCCTCGGCCGACGATCTCGATCCGCTGCTCGACAACCTCGATGCGGTTGCCAATGCGGGAGGCTTCTCGCACGAGGCGGCCGCGGATGCCCGAACGCTGCTCGAGCGGGCCAAGCGAGCCTACGGCGACGTGCTTCCCAGGCCGGGAGCCTGGACAAGCGTTTCCTTCCTCGCCGATCAGGGCTACGAGGGTTACGTCTGGGACTGGTCGCAAAACCACCCCGTCGATGGTGGAAGGCGGCTCGATCTCCTCGACCATGTCGGCGGCAACCCGCTGGCGGCCGTCGTGGGACGGCTCGCCTATGCTCCCGGGACCGCCGCCACGATCCACGGCCTGCTCCGCGACGGCTGGACGCTGCTGGCGGCCCAGGCCCGCGAGAAGATGGACGAGGACGACCGGAAGAACTTCGACCGATTCGCCGACCAGATCGTGCCCCTGGGAAGCACGCTGTTCGACACCATCGGCACCAAATTCGGCCCCTCGCTCGCCGACGGGCAGATCGGCCTTGTGCTCGATGGCCAGGCCACGACCCGCCGACTCCATGCCGACCTGCCCCAGGCCGCCGAGCCGCTGCCGATCGTCGAGCCAGCGATCCTGCTGCCGCTCGCCGACCGCAGGCTGTTCGTCGAGGGACTCAACGACGTGTTCGAGGTCCTCGACGAACTTGTCGTACGGCTCCGGAAGCTCGAGCCCGACGCGATTCCAGCAGGCTACGAGATTCCCGCTCCGGTCAAGCAGAAGCTCGAGCAGGGAACCGTCTGGGCGTTCCCGCTCGGGAACAGCGGGCTCGACGCCCAGATCCAGCCGGCGATCGTGGTGGGCGACGACCTCGCCGCCTTCACCCTCGTACCCGGCCAGGCTGAACGGCTCTTGGCCAAGCAGCCACTGGCCACGGCCAAGCAGTTGGCCAAGTTCAACCAGCCCGCCGCGGCAGCGGCCGCGGTGGAGTGGTCGCGGCTCGTCGACGCCCTCGAGCCCTGGCTCGTCTACCTCACCCGCTACGGGTCCGTGATGCAGCGGGAGGGCGACGTCGATCCCTCGCTCGAACTCACCGCCGGTACGGAAACCCCCGAGGTTTCCGAGGCGCTCGAGCACCTCGACGTGATCCTCGATGTCGCCCGCTGCCTCCGGGCCGCGGCCGCGACGACGGTGAAGAAGAACGATGCGCTTGTGACCCACTGGCGAAACGAAATCCGCGACCTGCCGGCAAAATGACAGAACCGACCACCGGGTGGGGTCGCCTCGATCGCTGGCGTCAGCGAGGGCCGCCCAGGATCAGCGGGGGGCAACCTGGTCGTTGCGGCGAACGAGCCCGCGGACGAGGATGTCGCCGTCGGGATGAAGCACCTCCTCAATGTCGACCGGCGGCGTCTCGGGCAGCACCGGCAACGGATCACCTGCTCCGCCAAGGATCTTCGGCGCCGTAAAGGCGTAAACCTCGTCGACGAGCCCGCCGGCGAAGAAGGTGCCCAGAA
>JBJOHE010000299.1:0-4073 GCA_046047895.1 Planctomycetota bacterium
CAGTGGGCCAGCGTGGGGTGAGCGGCCATGAAAGCGGGCTGGCTCGGCTGGGCCCTGCTCTTCACGGCGGGCCTCGCGGCGGCCTGGTGGGCCGCGCCGCGGCGGTATGTGGTGGACGGGATCTCGATGGGGCCGGGCCTGCTGCCGGGAGACATTCTCCAGACGGACTGGCTGCCGGTGTTCGGAAACCTCCGCCCCCCGAGTCGGTTCGACCGCCGGCTCGTCCGGCTGCCCGACGGATCAACCGGCGTGAAGCGGGTGGTCGGCCTGCCGGGCGAGACGATCGAGATCGCTGATGGTGACCTCCGCGTGGCAGGCAGCCTCGTAGGCAAGAACCCGGCGGAACTGGCGACGATGGGATCGCTGGTCACGATCGAGACGGCTGACCGGACGGGAATGCCGGAGCGATTCGCCCTCTCGGCGCGACTCATCCGAGACAACGCCGACTTCGAGCCGGCCGAGACGACCCGGCTGTTGCTCCCCGTGCATGATGCCGGCCTGGCGGCGGTGGTGAACGTCGAGAAACCGGGCGGGTCGATCACCGCTCGAGTCGGCCCGCTGATCGTCCGCTGGCGGGTGCGGGCCCGAGGCCGGGTCGTGGTGGTGAGCGGTCGGCTGGATGGTCAGGCCGTCGCGGTCGCCTGGCCGCTGCCGACCGGAAGGGCACCGGCAACCGTCGGTCGCTCCTGTCTCCCTGCCGGAGTCCCCGTAGCCTGGGACGTGGCCAGGCCCTGGCCTCCCGGGAGCGACGAGGAGTTCGCCCCAGCGGTGGAACTGGTCGTCGAGGAGCGCATGGGACACGCCGAACCTTCCGCCGTCATCGAAGCGGTCACCGGCTGGCGGGACATCCTCTACCGCCCGGCGGGAAATGGCAGCCGGCGGTGGCAGCTCGAGCCCGACGAGGTCTTCCTACTCGGTGACTTTCCCTCGGGCAGCCGTGACAGCCGCCAGTTCGGGCCGCAGCCGACCTCCGACCTCCGACCGCCGGTCGCCGGCTGGATGGCGGCCCGCTGAGCCGGCCGAGGCCTCGATAATTCGGCCAAAAACCGGCCAAACCGGCGCAGCGGCCAGGCCGCCGATTCCCTATCTTCCCGCGCATGACACGACCCTCGGCCGCCGATGTGGGTTCGGGACGGATCCTCGTGGTCTGCACCCGCTACATCGGCGACACCATCCTCGCGATCCCGTTCCTGCGGAACCTCCGGGCGGCGTTTCCCACGGCGGTGATCGACGTCTGCGCCGAGGGGGGCGCGCGGGCGGTGCTGGCCGACTGCCCGTATGTCGACGAGTTTGTCGCCTGGAGACGGCCCGACGGCCGTCGGGGACCAGCCGCGGCGCTCGCTGCGATTCGAACCCAGGCAGCCTGGCTCCGGAGCCGGGGCTACGATCGGGCCTATCTGCTCAAGCGGTCGCTGTCGGGCGCGCTTTTGGCCATGCTCGCGGGCGTGCCGCATCGGATCGGCTTTGCCGCCGACGGCCGAGTCCTGCTGACCAGGGCAGTGGCCGTCCGCCCGGGTCGTCACCAGGCCGATCGCTACCTCGATCTGCTCCGTGCCGACGGCCTGCCGGTCGACGACGGGCACAACGAAAACTGGATTTCTGCCGAAGCCGCCGAGCGGGTCGCGCCGGTGATCGGGCGGCTGCCCGCCGGGCGACCGCGGGTGTTCGTGGCGATGCGGTCGACAGCTCCCGAGAAGCATTGGCCGGGCGACCGCTGGGCCGAGGTGATTCGGCGGCTCGTGCGGGACCGCGGCTGTGAGATCATCCTCTGCGGCTCGCCCGCCGACGTGCCCGAGCACGACAAGGTGATCCGGATGCTCGGGCCGGAGCTGGCCGGTCACGTGCACGACGTCTCGCGGATGGTGCGGCTGCGGGACACGGGCGCCCTGCTCACCCAAGTCGATGTCTGCCTGGGGGTCGACACCGGCCTCGTTCACCTGGCGGCTTCGCACGGCGTGCCGGCGGTCGTGCTGTTTGGTCCCACCGATCCCAATCAGTGGTCACCCTGGTCGCCGCGGGCCACCGTGCTCCGGTCGACGAACCTCCGGCGGCCGATCTGGGCCAGGCTCCGGCCGGAGGCGGAGGTGTCATCGGGCTGGCCGGTCGGAGAAGCCACGCTCGACGACATTCCGGTGGGCGACGTCCTCGCGGCCACCGGGGCATTTCTCCCGCCGCACGGCCGAGCGACATCCAACCTGCCGACGCTCGATCTGCGACAGGGTGCGTATGCCTACGAGGTGGCTGCGGCGACGCCGGCGACGAAGCCGCTCGCCCAGGCCCACTGAAAGTTGAAACCGCCGATCCGACCGTCGACATCCAGCACTTCGCCGGCGAAGTAGAGACCGGGGCAGATCCGGCTCTCCATGGTCTCGAGCCTGATCTCCGTCAGCGGCACGCCTCCGGCGGTCGCCTCGGCCACCGTGAAGCCGCGGTCGTCGGTGATCGGCAGCGGCGTGGCGGTGACGGCCGCCACCAGCCGACGGCGGGCGTCGCGAGCGAGGTCACCCGTCGCCGGTGCGGCGGCCTGCTCGCAGAGCGATCGGGCGAGGCGGTCGGGTAGTTTCGCCCGGAGGACCGCCAGCGGCCCGCGGCCCTGCGCCGCCACCAGCAGCCGGTCAACCGATTCGGCCGATTCGCCCGGAAGCCAATTGATCGCCAGGCTCACGCCCGGATCGGCCGCGCGGGCCACGAGCCAGTGGCGGCTGATGTCGAGAATCGCCGGCCCGGAAAGCCCGACGTGGGTCAGCAGCGTGCTGCCGGTGGTGGCAAAGAGCCGCTTGCCTCCGGCCGCCCGCAGCGTGACCTCGGTCGGCAGCGTCAGCCCGGAAAGGCCTGTGATCCAGTGGCCGGGCTCGAGCACCAGCGGCACGAGCGCCGGCACGATCGGTGCCGTGAGCGAATGGCCGAGCCGCCGGGCCAATTCGAAGCCGAATCCGTCGGAGCCGCTTTTGGGCAGCGACCTGCCCCCCGTACAGAGGATCACCCGGCGGCACCGCACCGTTCCGACGTCGGCCGTGACGGTGAAGCCGTCGGCGATCGGGTCGATGGCGGTGACCCGGCCAGGGTGCAGGAGCCGGCAGCCGGCGGCCTCCGCTTCCCGCACAAGCGCCGCAAGCACCGTCCTGGCCGAGTCGCTCACCGGAAAGAGCTTGCCGGTGTCCTCGGCCTTGAGTTGTACGCCCGCCGCCTCGAAGAAGGCGACCGTGTTGGCTTCGGTGAACCGCCGGAGAACCTTGCGGATCGCCGCCGGCGTGCTGCCCGCATAGTCGGCCTCGCCCACGACCCGGTGGGTCACGTTGCAGCGGCCGCCCCCGGCCACCAGGATCTTCGCCCCGAGCTTCCGGGCTCCGTCGAGGCCGAGGATCGTGAGCCGCCGCCCGGCGTCGAGCGCGGTGCGGCCGGCCCAGGTCGCGGCAAATAGCCCCGCCGCCCCGCAGCCCACCACGACGAGATCGGCATCTTCGGCCATCGCCCCTTCAGGCTCCATCATCGCCCGCGGCCCGATGGAGGTGGACATCTTGCTGGGGATAGGGAATCGAGATTCCCTCCCGATCGAAGGCCTGCTTCACGCCCTTCATAAGATCCCAGTAGACCGTCCAGTAGTCGGCTGTTTTCGTCCAGGGCCGCACGATGATATGGACCGCGGAATCGGCCAGCTCATTGAGCCTGATCACGGGTGGCGGATCGGCCAGCACCAGCGGATGGGCCGTGACGAGTTTCGTGAGCACAGCCTCGGCCTTGTCGATGTCGTCGGCGTAGCCGATTCCGAAGCAGAGGTCGACCCGCCGGGTGTCGCTGGCGGTGGCGTTGGTGATCGTGTCGCCGCCGATCTTGCCGTTGGGCACGATCACCACCTTGTTGTCGAAGGTGCGGATCGTCGTCGAGAGCATGTTCATCGATTCGACCGTGCCGCTCACGCCTCCCGCCTCGATCGCGTCTCCCACATCGAACGGCCGGTAGGCGAGGATGATCAGACCCTGGGCGAAATTGGAGAGCGTGTTTTGCAGGGCCAGGCCCACGACAAACGCCGCTCCGCCGATCAGGGCCAACAGCGGGCTGATGTTCACCTCGAG
>JBJOHE010000300.1:0-2506 GCA_046047895.1 Planctomycetota bacterium
TCGGCAAGCCGGCTCAGGAGCCCTTCGTTGACGGCTGAATCGATGCCCACGACGAAGAGCCGCGTCTCTCCGAGGCGGTCTTGGAGTGATTGGAGAACTGCAGCTTCATGCCCGACCTGCCCGTCTGTGATCAACACCACATGGGTGCTGCGGGTGGGATTCTGATCGGCGTCTGCGTTGGCTGTGTCGAGAGCGAAAGCCAGGGCACGGGCAAGTTCCGTGCCGCCTCTCGCGTCGATTCGAGTGACCCAGTCGATCATGCTTCGGCGGGTGCGATAGGTCATCTCGCGAAGCGCCAGCGGCTCCTTGCCGTTCGTGAAGTACTCGATCGCGGTGTCGAAGCTGATAACGGCTGCCCGGTCGCCTTCGGCGAGGGATTCGATCATCCGAGTAACGGCACGCTTCGCGGACACCATTTGCCAGCCGCCCATGCTTCCGGATCGGTCGACAACAAAGACCACATCTCGCGGTAGCCGGTTAGCCGGAGGGCAACGCGGTGGAACAACCGTGAGCGCAAACGATCCCTTTCCCGGGGCATCGTCGGCGGGCCCGCCGGATCCCAGGCTGTTGGCTGATCGCGTGTCATCGGGCTCGATCGCCAAGGACGTGGCGACATCAGACTCCTCGCCAATCGGCCAGCGGAGGATGAAGTCGCGGTCAAGCTGTTGACCCGGCCTCACGGTGAGTGTCCGTGTGTGGTCATCTCCGACCTCCTCCTCGACAGGCAGTGAACATGCGATCGCAGCATCCTTTGATCGCGAGACGAGAGCGGCGGTGCCCAGCCTGGCTTGGATGCGAAGTTGAACGGGGCCTGGGATGCCGGGGAGCAAGACGGGGGGCGTGATCCGGGAGGCATCGGGCACTTGATCGGTATCTGGTGACCATCCGTCCCCGACTGGCTCGCCATCGAGCGGATTGCCCGGGCAGTATCGTGCGGCCACGACCAACGGAAACCGGTAGGTGGCTTCGAGACCGTCGATCACGACGGGCATCGTGAGCGTGAACTCCACGTCGACCAGCGAGCGAGGCGGAATGTTGCCCACCCGGATCGTAAAGACATCTGGCCGCTCTTCCTCGACAATCGCCGCGGATCGGCCCGCCGCGATCGCTGCGGTGTATTCCTCGCGAGCAATCTCTCGCTCATCTACGCGGCCACGAATCGTCTTTCCGGCGACCTTCATCTGAAAGCCGATCACCGCGGCACGAGGCGGCAGCGGGAAGATGTACGTCGCCTCGAGCGGCTCGTTGAAGACGTTTGCAAACCGCTGCCGAACCGTCGTCTGGGCGGAGAGCGCCTCAAGCGAGACAGTCACGTCCAGCGATCGAAGCGGAAGGTTGCCCGACTGGGTCGCGACAACACCAAATCCCGCCTCCATGGGCCCGGACGCGATGTCAGCGAATTCCTCCGCAGTGAGTGCGCGAATCATGTACGAGCTCCCCGAGGTGGCCGAGCTGGTTGTGGTGTGGCTGGCGACGCCTGCTCGGTCGAGGCGATCACAGCACGGGACGAAAGAAACTCCAGAAGCGGCTGGGCGAGGTTTGAGAACTCCTCAGCTTCGGCAGGCGAAAGGGGCCGGCCGCTCCAGATCACGGCCACGCTCTGGCCAATGGGCTGCGACTGCAGCGCAGGCGGCGATGGCGGCACGGCTACGACCGGGCGAGCCTTCCAGAATGCCTTCGGGGCTGGAGCTGGCGGCTGGTCGGTGCCCACGGCTTCAGCGAGCTGGGCGTCGGCAAGGGCGGAGCGGGCCGCCGCGGCCTCTGCCACGAACTGATCCACGGCAGCCAGCGTGAGGCCCGCGATGCCAGCGAGTTCCCGGTTTGTCTTGCCTGCCAAGCCTTTCTGGATGTCAGCCAAGGGGAAGCCGGCCGCCTGCAGCTTCTTGACGGCCGCCAGCTGCAGGACGTGTCGCTGCGTGTAGAGGGCCGTGCGGCCCCGGAAGGAGGCCGGGCGGTCCAGGATCCCAAGCGTCTGGTACCAGCGGATTGCCCGGGCGTCGGGCAGATTCCGCACACGGCCGCTGCGGACCCCGTCGTATCCCGTCTCCAGGGCCCGGGCGAGAACGGCGGCCAAGTCGGCAATTGTGAGCTGGCCGGCCGGGTCGATGGTCTGTTTCGCAGTCGCCATGCCCCGATCTTACAGTGACATGCGACAGTGTCAAGTCGTAGGGTTTTTAGGCGGAACCCAGGGCCGGACGCGTCTGTTTTCAGGTACGCTTTTCGGGAGGGGGTAGACCACCCGAGAAGAACGGGTCTTCGAGGTGATCGGCTCTGCGCTCAGCGTTGAGGAACGTCGCCATGTCGTCACGACTTCGAATCGCCTGTCTTGGGATGGTCGCCTGCTTGGCCTTGTCTGCTGCTGCCTTTCCCGGGCTGTCCGCTGGTGAGGCACGGGCCGACGCCGGTGCCGTCTCGGCCAAAGATGCGTTTCAGAAGACCTACAAGCGACGCTGCACCAACTCGAAGTGCAAGCAGGTCTCTGAGAGCACGAAGCCGATTTTCAAGT
>JBJOHE010000301.1:0-5169 GCA_046047895.1 Planctomycetota bacterium
TGCCGAGCCGGCCGACAGTCGCGGCCAGCGACGGGCGGATCAGGTTTTCCCTGCCTGCGGGCGAGGCGGCCTGGCTGTGGGCGATCCGCAGCCGCCGCGGCGATGCCTGGCAGGCGGAGATCCTCCCCGGCCGCTCCACTGAGTTCGCCCTGGCGTCCGGGGTGGCGGAAGTGTTCGTCGCGGCCATTGCCCGCGACGGCCGCGAGGGCCCGACTGCGGGCCAGGAGATCACCCGGCCGTGACAGCGTCAGCAGGGACGCCGCCGATGTTCGATCGCGGGCCCTGGTGGTGGGTGCCGAGCCTCTACTTCGCCGAGGCCGTTCCGCTTGTGGTGGTCACCTTCCTGGCCACCGTGATGTACAAGCGGCTCGACGTCTCCAATACGGAGATCACCCTGATCGCCGGCTGGCTCTATCTGCCCTGGGTGATCAAGCCGCTCTGGAGCATGGTGGTGGAGGGCAGCTCCACCCGCCGCCGCTGGACGATCGCGACGGAGGTAGTGATCGCTGCCAGCCTGGCCGCGCTCGCCGTCGCGGTCGGGGCAGCGAGCCCGCTTGCCACCACGGTCGTGATCCTGGCTGCCATGGCGTTTCTCTCGGCCACTCATGACGTGGCCGCGGACGGCTTCTACCTGGCGGCCCTCGACGACCGGCAGCAGGCCTTCTTTGTCGGCATCCGCAGCACCGCCTACCGGATCGCGAACGTGGTCTGCCGCGGCGTGGTGGTTGTGCTCGCCGGGCTGCTCGAGACGGCAACCGGTGAGGTGCCGGCCGCCTGGCGGTGGGTGTACCTCCTGCTGGCGGCGGTCTTTCTCGCAGTGGCCGCCTACCATGCGGCGGTGTTGCCGCGGCCGGCCGCTGACCGGCGGCACAGTGGCCCGATCGTCTCGTTCGCGGCGCTCGGCGAGCCGGTGCTCAGCTTCTTTCGCAAGCCGGGCATCGGCCGGATGCTCGCCTTCCTTCTGCTCTATCGGTTGGCCGAGGCCCAGCTCATGGCGCTTGTTTCCCCCTTTCTGCTCGACCCGCGGGCCAAGGGGGGGCTCGGGCTCACCACGACCGAAGTGGGCGTCGCCTACGGCACGATCGGGATCGTCATGCTCTCGCTCGGCGGCATCGTCGGCGGCGTGCTCGTGGCCCGCGACGGACTCGGCCGCTGGCTCTGGCCGATGGCGATCGCGATCAACCTGCCAAACCTCGCCTATCTCTGGCTGGCGTCCGCCCAGCCCGAAAGCCTGTGGGCTGTCTCTCTGGCGGTTGGACTCGAACAGTTTGGTTACGGCTTCGGCTTCACCGCCTACATGGTCTATTGCATGGTGATCGCCCGGGGCGACCACCAGACCGTGCACTACGCGCTCTGCACCGGATTTATGGCGGCGGGGATGATGATCCCTGGCATGGTAAGCGGCTGGCTTCAGGAGCAGGTCGGATACCTGGGCTTCTTCGGCTGGGTGATGGTGGCGACGATTCCATCGCTCATGGCGACGGCCTGCATTCCGGTCGACCCAGCCGAGGGGCGGCGGGAGCCACGCGGGTGTGAGTCACTCGAGGAGGAGGTGGAGGATGGCCGGTGATGTGGGACAGTTGCTGCTGGTCGGGGTTCCCGGCCCGACGCTCGACGTGGAGACGGCGGCCCTGTTCCGCCGGGTGCAGCCGGGCGGATTCATCCTCTTTGGCCGCAACATCGAATCACCTGAGCAGCTCCGGAAACTGATCGACGACCTCCGTGACCTCTCGGCCGTCGAACCGATCATCACGGTCGATCAGGAGGGGGGGCGGGTGTCGCGGCTGCGGACGATCAGCGAGGAGCCCCCCAACGCCGCGCAGTTGCGGGAGCGGGGCGATGATGCGCTCGTCCGCCGCCACGGCGCGCTCACTGCGGAATTGCTACGGCTGTTTGGCTTCAACCTCGATCTCTGCCCGGTGCTCGACATCGCCTTCGACGAAGACGCCGACAACTCGCTCCGAGGCCGCTGCTACGGTCGGACCGCGGCGGAGGTGATCCGCCTGGCCGGCGGCTTCAACGATTCACTTCGAGCCGGCGGCATTCTCTCCTGCGGCAAACACTTCCCCGGCTACTCGATGGCCACCCAGGATCCGCACCACGCCTTTCCGCGGATCGACCGCTCGCGGGCTGAGCTTGAGGCCCATGAACTGGCCGTGTTTCGCCACTTTGCACCGCTCGTCGACAGCATGATGACCGGCCATGTCCGGTATCCGGTGCTCGATCCGGTGGACCGGCCCGCCTCGCTCTCGCCCGTCGTAGTCACCGACCTGTTGCGGACCGAACTGGGGTTCACCGGCCTCGTGATGACCGACGACCTCGACATGGGGGCGATCCTCGATGCCGGATCCTTCGACGAAACCCTCGCGGAGGCGGTCTCCGCCGGCAACGATCTCCTGATGATCTGCCACCGGGTGGAGCTCGGGGAGCGGGCCCGGGATGTGCTGGCTTCCCGGCCCCGGCAGATCGTCGAGGCGGCGGTCGAGCGGGTCGGCCGGTTCAAGTCGCGGCTTCAGCCGCCCGCCTCCTGGTCGCCGGGGGCGCTGGAGAGCCTCACGCGGGCGATCTGGGACCTGCGGGTGGCCGTGCTCGGGGAGGAGCGGGCCCGACAGCGGAGCACCGAGGCGGGAAGCCGGTCGCCGGTCGAGCGGTATTGAGGGTCGGGCGGTGGTATCGGCCGCTGGTGTCGGCCGCTGGTGTCGGTAAACCGCCGTCCACATGGCACTTCCGGGCACCGCGGGCCAGTGGGCGAGACCGCCCGGAAAAGCCGCGGGGCCGCGTGTTTCGCGGTTGCCCGTTTATCGTGTATTTTTGAAAGCCTGCGCCGGGGAAAGTCCCGGCCGGTCCGCGAATTCCCTCCCTGCGACCCCTCTGGAGCCCGCCATGGCCACCGCCTCCCGTCCCGCCGCCTCCACCGCCTTCGTGTCTGGGGCCGACGTGGTCGTCGAGTCGCTCGTGCGGCAGGGGGTGGATGTGATCTTTGCCTATCCGGGAGGAGCCAGCATGCCGCTCCACCAGGCCCTGACCCGGTATGGCGACCGGATCCGTACGATCCTTCCCCGTCACGAGCAGGGGGGCGGCTTCGCCGCCCAGGGCTACGCCCGGGCCACGGGCCGGCCGGGGGTGTGCATGGCCACGAGCGGCCCGGGTGCGCTCAATCTCGTCACGGCGATCGCCGACGCGAAGATGGACAGCGTTCCACTGGTGGCCCTGACCGGCCAGGTGGGCACGAGCGTGATCGGCACCGATGCCTTCCAGGAGACTCCGATCGTCGAGGTCTGCCGCGGCATCACAAAGCACCACTACCTGGTCACCGACGCCAACGACATCGCCCGGGTGATGAAGGAGGCTTTCTACATTGCCACGACCGGCCGGCAGGGCCCGGTGCTCGTCGATCTGCCCAAGAACATCCAACTCACGAACATCGTGCCGGATTACGACGTGGCGATGAACCTGCCCGGCTACCGTCCCGAGCCCCCGGCTCCCCGGCCCGAGCAGATCGCCCAGGTGGCGGCCGCGATCAAGCGGGCCAAGCGGCCGGTGATCTACGCCGGTGGCGGAGTGATTTCGGGCAATGCCTCCGACGAACTGCGGGAACTCGTCCGCAAGACCGGCATCCCCGTCACCATGACCCTGATGGGGCTCGGGGCCTATCCCGGCGACGACCGGCTGAGCCTCGACATGCTCGGCATGCACGGCAGCGTCTACGCGAATTACGCGGTGGACGAGGCCGACCTGCTGCTCGCGATCGGGGTGCGGTTCGACGACCGCGTCACCGGCAAGGTGGCGGAGTTTGCCCAGCATGGGTTCATCGTCCACATCGATATCGATCCCTCCGAGATCAACAAGAACAAGCTCGTGCACGTGCCGATCGTGGCCAATGTGGAAGACGCCCTCCACGCCCTCAACAAAATCGTCACCAAGCCCGACGCCCCGCTCGACGACTGGTATGCCCGGATCGCCGAGTGGAAGCAGGAGGATCCCTTCTCCTACGACAAGTCGTATCCGGGGATCCTCGCCCAGGAGGCGATCGACGAACTGTCGCGGCTCACCGCCGACCGCGACACGATCGTGGCCGTGGGCGTGGGACAGCATCAGATGTGGGCCGCGCAGTTCTACAAGTTTCGCAATCCGCGGACCTGGCTCTCCTCCAGCGGCCTGGGCACGATGGGCTTCGGCCTACCGGCCGCCATGGGGGCCAAGGTGGCCCGCCCCGAGGCGCTCGTGGTCGACATCGACGGCGACGGCAGCATCCTGATGAACATCCAGGAGTTCGCCACCTGCAAGACGGAAAACATCCCGGTCAAACTGCTGCTGCTCAACAACCAGCACCTCGGCATGGTGGTCCAGTGGGAAGACCGGTTCTTCAAGGGCAACCGGGCCCATACCTACCTCGGCCCGGTCGACCACCCCGAGGCCGCCGGCCAGGGCGACGGCATCTCGCCGGAATCCCGCTACCCCGACTTCGTGGCGATCGGGAAGGGCTTCGGCTGGCAGGCCGAGACGATCTCGCAGAAGGCCGACCTCGTGCCGGCGCTCCAGCGGCTGATCGATGCGGAAGGCCCGGCTCTGCTTGACGTGCAGGTGCCCTACCAAGAGCACGTGCTGCCGATGATCCCTTCGGGCATGACCGTCCGCGAACTGATCAAGCAGTAGGGCACGAGCTTCCGGTTGACCCGAGTTTCCGGTCGACCCGTGGGGAGAAGAAGCTTTCTCCGGTTCTGCGTTCCAGTTGACCTGTGGGGGCAGGCTCGGAGCCTGCCCGATCGGGCCTTTCTTCCAGCCGGTGCATCCCTTGGGTTCGAGGCCGGATTCCGCAGGCTGCAAGCCTGCGGCCGCGGGCCTTCTCTCCCGCGGCCCCACAGGTCACGGTCGAGCCCGGAGGATAGTGACGGCTAAGATCCTTCCCGTGTCCCAACGGCCTCGGGCCTCACTCGGCCGCCGGGATCTCTGGCAGGTCTTCAGCCTCTTCAAGGGCGTCTGCAATCACATCGTCGAAGACGGTGGGGGGCATGCCCGAGCCATCGAGGCCGCCGCGGCCACCGTCGAGCCCTCCGCCCTGCGGAGCATTGGGATCAGGAGGCAGGGTCTTGGCCAGCAGGCTCGTCAGGGCGATGGCTCGGATGCCCTCGCCGAGCTCCTTGGCGGCTGGGATATCGACCGCGGCAG
>JBJOHE010000302.1:0-2871 GCA_046047895.1 Planctomycetota bacterium
GCCAACCTCGGCGAGCACCGTGTGAAACCCGCCGTCGCGGTAGCTGCCGGAGTTGTCGCAGACGAAGCAGACGCTCTGCGCCTGTCCCTTGTGACCGAAGAACGTCGGCACGCCGGGGGCAGATGCCCCGGCTCGACCTCCGCCGCCTCCGCCGCCGGAAGCCTCGCCGGCGTCGCCTCCGCCGACCGTCGCCAGCATGTCGGCTGCGGAAAACGAGGCCGGCATGATCGCTGCCGCATCGACGGCCAGATCGGTCGGAGCTGCCAGGTCGTCGATCGAGAGCGGCTCGGCAGCCACCGGCTCAAACTCCGCCGGCGGCAGATCGGTGAATTCGGCCGCCTCGTCAACCGCCTCGGCCGCCTCGAATTCCAGCGGGGTAAACTCCTCGACCACCGTCTCCTCCGGGCCGCCGGAGGTGATCACGAACTTCTCGGGCTTGGCATCGCGAGCCACGAAGATCATCCCCAGGCCCAGGAGCACCACAAGGTGCATCACCGTGCTCACGAGCACCGGCCCTGCCGGCCGGGCACGCCGCTGGCCGCCGGCCGCGGCCGGCGATCGCGGCGGCCGCACATGGCTCCCGGCCGCGGCCCCACGGGTCGCCTTGCGTTGCGTTGCTGATGGCGAGCCAGCGGCGGAACCCGTCGCACCCGCCTCTCGACTCGAGGCCCGGCCGGATCCTGTCACCCGGCGAGAGCCGCCACCCGCCGACTGCCCGGCCGGGCGATCCGTCCCGCGACCTGGCTTCGGCTCCGAAGATGCCGCGTGCCGCGGCCGGTCTGCCGGGCCGCGGTCGCCGGTCGGCGCCGTCGCCCCTGCCAGGTCGGCGGCCGAGGCCGCGAGCTGGGCCGCCGACGCCGCCATTCCGCCCGGCTCTCCAGCGGCGTCACCCCGCCCCTTGCCCGCGAGTGTCGCCAACTCCTCGGCCCGCTCGCCAATCCGCCGGCCGAGATCGGCCAGTTCTCCCAGCACCCGCACAATCCGCGAATCGTCCTGGCCCATCGCCACACCTCAGCAACCCCCTCGTCAACGCCCTTCTGCGGGAGGGTTTTCCCACCGTATCACGCACCATGCTGCTCTGAAAGAATTCGGTCGTCGTGAAAAAGAAGAAGCTGCCGGCCACCAAAAATGACCACACTGAGCATCTGCGTGTTTCCCATCCTCTTCGGACTGAGTCGCTGGCACCGGTTGCCTGGAGCGTTTTGATGAACGACATTCGCCCTCGCCTGGGCCTTCTGATCACCCTTCTGGTCGGCCCTCTGGGCCTGCTCGCGGCCGCCCCGCCGCCCGCCCCCGTCGCGGCCCGCCGCACCGTCACCGAAACGGCCGCCGAGCCGGTGCGACAGATCCGCACCGTCGATGGTCGGCTGTTCGCCGATTTTGGCCAGGCGGCCTTCGGCTGGGTGCGGCTGGAATTCGCCACGCCGCCGGCTGCGGAACTGCAACTCACGGTGCTCCTCGGCGAGAAGCCGGCAGGTGATGACGCCGTGGATCGCGCTCCCGGCGGGTCGATCCGGTTTCAGGAGGTGGTCGTGCGGTGCCCCGCTGGAGTTCGCAGCGTCGAGGTCGTGCCCCGCTGGCAGCCGAAGTATCAGGCCTGGATTGAGAACCCGGCCGGCCTCCGCGAAGTGATGCCATTTCGCTATCTGGAAATCCATGGCCTGCCGGCCGACGCCCAGGAGCCCCGTCTTGTTCGCCTGGCTCGGCACGTGCCCTTCGACGAAAATGCGTCGGACTTCCACTGCTCCGACCCGGCCCTCGAAGAGGTGTGGCGACTCTGCAAGCATTCGATCAAGGCGACGAGCTTCCTCGGGCTGTACGTCGATGGCGACCGGGAACGGATTCCCTACGAGGCCGACGCCTACATCAATCAGCTCGGCCACTACGGCGTGGATGCCCACTACGAGACCGGCCGGCTTACCCACGAACACTTTCTCAGGCATCCGACCTGGCCGCTGGAGTGGCGACAGCACACGCCGCTGATGGCCTGGGCCGACCAGCTCTATTCCGGCGATGCCGCCTCGGCACGGCGGCATTACGACGCGATCGTGAGCAGGCTGATGCTCGAACGCCGCCGGGCCGACGGCCTGTTCCGCGGCCAAGCCGAGGGCACGCCCCGCGACATCATCGACTGGCCAGCAGACGAGCGAGACGGCTACGACATGCGACCGGTCGTCAAGACCGTCACTTCGGCCTTCCACGCCCGCGGGCTCGAATCGATGGCGGCGATCGCCGCGGCCCTCGGCAAGCCGGCCGACGCCGACCGGTTCGCCCGGCTCCACCAGGAAACCCGCGCGGCCGTCAACGCCAAGCTCTTCGATGCGAGCCGTGGCATCTACGTCGACGGGCTCGACGACGCCACCGGCCAGCCGAGCGACCATGCCTCGCTCCACGCCAACATGCTCCCGCTGGCCTTCGGGCTCGTACCCGAGGATCGGATCGACTCGGTGGCCGACTTCGTCGTCGCCCGCGGCATGGCCTGCTCGGTGTACGGTGCCCAGTATCTGCTCGACGGCCTCTACGAAGCCGGCCGCTGCGAGGCCGCCCTGGCCCTCCTGACAGCCACCCACGATCGCAGTTGGCTCCACATGAGCCGCGACCTCGGCTCGACGATCACCCTCGAAGCCTGGGACGCGAAGTACAAGCCAAACCTCGACTGGAACCATGCCTGGGGAGCGGTGCCGGCTAATGTGATTCCCCGGAAACTCATGGGCATCGAGCCGCTCGAACCGGGATTCCGCCGGGTCCGGGTACGGCCGCAGCTCGCGTCGCTCGCCAGGGCCACGATCCGCCATCCGTCGCCCCGCGGTCCGATCGAGCTCGAAGTACGACAGTCGGCGGACGCGTGGGAGGCCCGGCTCGCGCTGCCGG
>JBJOHE010000303.1:0-10443 GCA_046047895.1 Planctomycetota bacterium
CGCGGGACGATGATCGCATCCTGAAGCCACCCGGATTTGGGCAGGCTGCAACCTGCCCCCACTGGTCAACCGGCAGGCCACCCCGAGCGGCCTCGCCACCCCTCGGCACGCAGCGAGTCGCATCCTCGCGCAGCGTTCCTACTCGTGTCGGCGCACCCCCCTCGGCACGCAGCGAGGCGCAGCCTCGCGCAGCGTGCCATCCGGCCCGCGTCACTCGATGAACATCCGCGCAGACAGGGTCACCACGCCTCTACGGTCGCACGTCATCGGCCGCCCGGAAGGCGGCCGGCCGAGCGGAGGCGAGGCAAGCCCAGCGGGGCCAGGGATGGCCCGCTGGGCGCTAAAAAGGGATGGCCCGCTGGGCGTTTTATTAAGACAGCAGCAGCTCGACGTCTTCCGGCGTGAGGGCCGAGATCACGGTGTCATCGGCCCGCACGATCGACTCGGCGAGTTCCCGCTTCTTGGCCTGAAGGGCGAGGATCTTTTCCTCGACGGTGTCGCGGGCGATCAGGCGGTAGGCGAAGACCCGGCGGGTCTGGCCGATGCGGTGGGCCCGGTCGACGGCCTGGGCCTCGACGGCTGGGTTCCACCAGGGGTCGAGGATGTAGATGTAGTCGGCGGCGGTGAGGTTGAGACCCTGCCCGCCGGCCTTGAGGCTCACGAGGAACAGCCGGCAGTCGGGGTCTTCCTGGAACCGGGCCACGCGGGCCTGCCGGTCGGTGGTGCGGCCGTCGAGATACTCGTAGGTGATTTGCTTGGCGTCGAGCTGGCGGCGGAGGATTGCGAGGAAGCTTGTGAACTGGCTGAAGACGAGCACCTTGTGGCCCTCGTCGATCACCTCGGCGAGCTGCTCCATGAGCGTGTCGAGCTTGGCCGAGGCGTCGTCGAGTCGAGCCGGATCGACGAGGCCCGGATGGCAGGCCGTCTGCCGCAGCCGTAGCAGGGCCTCGAGCACGGCGATCCGGGAGCGGCCGATGCCGAGCCGGCCGATCTTGCCCGAGAGTTCCGCGCGGAAGTGGTGCCGCAGTTCGTCGTAGGCTTTCCGCTGGGCCTCGCCCAGCTCCACGAACAGGGTCTGCTCGGTTTTTTCGGGAAGGTCGGAGAGCACCTCGGTCTTCGTGCGGCGCAGGAGATAGGGACGCACAGCCCGGGCCACCACCTCCGCGCTGCCGCGGCCGTCGGCCAGAAACTTCCGGAGCCGCGCGGCGCTGCCGAGCTGGCCGGGATTGAGAAACTCGAAGATGCTCCACAGCTCG
Organism: Planctomycetota bacterium; assembly: GCA_046047895.1. GTDB lineage: Bacteria > Planctomycetota > Planctomycetia > Pirellulales > UBA1268 > QWPN01. The sequence goes on from JBJOHE010000303.1 coordinate 1,257, forward strand.
CCGATGTGGTTCTCCACCGGCGTGCCGGTGAGTGCCAGCCGGTGCCGGGCCCGGAGCAGGCGGCAGGCCTTGGCCGCCTGGCTCGCCGCGTTCTTGATCGACTGGGCCTCGTCGAGGACGACGTAGTCGAACTCCCGCTCACGATGGTGGATGATGTCGCGGCGGAGCGTGCCGTAGGTGGTGATCACAAGGTCGTATTCGGAGAGATCCTCCGCGACCTCGGATCGGGCGTTGCCCGTATGGTTGGCCACCCGCAGCATCGGCGCAAACTTTGCAGCCTCCTCGATCCAGTTGAAGACGAGGCTTTTGGGCACGACCACGAGGCTGGGCCGCGGCGGGATCCCGCTGGCGGCCAACGCCGCCTTGCGGCGGACGAACAGGGCCAGCACCTGAATCGTCTTGCCCAGGCCCATGTCGTCGGCGAGGCAGCCGCCGAGCCCGAGCCCTTCGAGAAACGCCAGCCAGCCGAGACCCTCCCGTTGGTAATGGCGGAGCGTGCCCTGGAAGCCCTCCGGTTCGTGCTCGGCTTCCGGCTGCTCGCCGGCCGCGAGCTGATCCCGCAATTGCTCGAAGGCTTCGTCGAAGTGGGTGCGGGGCTGGCCGGCCAGAAGGGCATCGAGCAGGGCCACCTGGATGCGGCCATACCGCAGCCGCCCATCGTGCTTCTGGGCCAGGGCGGCGAAGGGCGCCAGTTCGGCGGCGAACGATTCGGGCAGGATCCCGACGGTGCCGTCGGCCAGCTCCACCGAGCGGCTGCCCGTCGCTAGCGCCTCGAGCAGGGCCGGCAGTCCGGCCGACACGCCGCCGAAGTCGATCTCGGCGGAGAGCTCGAACCAGTCGATCCCGCTGGTCACGTTCCAGGCGACGCTGCCGGCCGGTCGGTAGCGACGGCCCGCCACTTCGACGGCCCAGCCGGTCGCCGCCAGTTGTGAGACCGACCCATCGAGCCGGTTGCGGGCGACCTCGACATGGTGCAAGAGCTCGCCGCCGTCGACCGCCGCGCCCCGCGGGGCCATGAAGCCGTGCCGTGGTAGCACCGCCAGCGCCTCCCGCTCCGCCGCCCGGTCGCGGCGGACGAAGACCCGCCGGTCGGCATCGGCGGCGCCCCCGGCCGGATCGTCGGCAGCGATCTGGATCCCGGCGTAGTCGAACCAGATCCGACCGGCGAGCTGGACGCGGGCCTGGGGCCGCCGCCGTCGGCCGGGAGCCGGCTCTTCGTCGGAGACCGCCGGCGAATCGTCGAGCACGAGCTTCGGCTGCGGCGGCCCCGACTCGATCCGCCAGCCGGTCCAGGCGGGCAGCACCACGCGAGGCACGTCCGCCAGGAGTGCGAGCCGCTCGATCAGGCCGTCGACCTGGGTCGCCGCCAGTTCGATCGACCCCCGTCGCTCGAACTGATCGATCCAGGCGGCTGCCGGGCTCGCGATGAGCCGCGCGATCCGGTCGCTGAACACCACGATGCCCGCCTTGAGGATCGCCCGGGGCTCGCGGAGATCCTTCCGCTGGCTGCCCCGCACGAGGGCGGCGGTGAGCGTGGCCTTCGACGGCCGGGGCGGCGGCTGGTCCTCGTCGGTTGCGGCCCGGCGGCCGCGGGGCAGATCGTCGTCATCCGGCTCGACCACGAAGGCGAATTCCCAGGGCCGACCGTCATCCCAGGCCAGGGGCACGATCTGGTCGGGCGCCCGCCGCGGCTCGGGCTGCACCACGAGCCGACCGGCCTCGCAGAGCATCGCCAGGTGGGCGGCGGCCGAGCGGGGCGAGATCACGATCTTCGAGATCGTCCGCCGCTCGAGCGGCTGCGGCAGGCTGCCATCGCTCCCGCCACTCGCTCCGAGCAGCCGTTCGAGCAGGTCCCGCTCCGGCGGGTCGAGGCTGTCAAACTCCACGTCGCCGGGACCAATGACCACCGCGCGGGGCCGGCCGGTCGCATTCCCGGCCACGTCGAGCTGCATGCGACACGGCGTGACGACCGCGGCCCGGGCATCGGCCGAGGCGATCGTGTCGAGGAGGAAGACAAGCGCGCCCCCCGTCCGTCGGGCATCGGGAATCTCCACGCCGTGGGCCCGCACCGCCGGTTCGACGAGCCGTCGCCGCTCTTCGAGTTCGGTCGCCCAGGGCGGGAGCCGGGGACCGCCGCGGCCGCCCGCGGGGCGGGCTGGGCTGGGCCGGAATTCGGGTTCAACTGGTTCGGCCGCTGCGGTCTCGGCCGGGTCGTCCAGCTCAGCGGTCGCATCCGCGACTTCACCGTCGCCGCCGACGATGTCGAGGGTCACCGGCGTCTGGTCGTGGATGCCGGAGAGCAGGCCGCGGCGGTCGACTTCGAGCAAGACCGCCGCCAGCACCGCGCAGGGCCTGCCCTCCTGGCCTGCCGGCGTGCTGCACTGGCTCTCGAGCGTCATGCCGCCGCGGCGATGGGCCGAGAGCTCGAGGACGACCTCGTGCTCCTCACCGGCAAACGGCACCCGGGCCTTCACCTGGCCCACTCGCGGGCAGGAAACCGAGGCGGGCACCAGCTCGCGGGCGGCGGAAATCTCGGCAGGATCGAAGAGATGGAAGAGGCGGGTTTCGAGGGTCTTCATGGAGCCTTGGGGCGGGCCGGGCGGCTGGCGGACCGTCCCGGGGGATCGCGGGCCGCGAAACGAAACAGTGTACCCCGACGGGTTCGCCGGCGGCCAGAAAACCTTCCAGCCGGGGCCGCCGTCAGCCGGCCTTCACGGTGGCGATCAGTTCCAGCACGTTCTCCACCGGAGTGCCCGGCAGGATGCCGTGGCCGAGGTTGAAGATGTGGCCCGGTCGGCCGGCCGCGCGGGCGAGCACCTCCTGGGTTCGCCGGCGAACGGTGTCGCGATCGGCCAAGAGCACGACGGGATCGAGGTTGCCCTGCACCGCCCGATCGCGACCGGCGAGATCCCAGCCGCGGTCGAGATCGATCCGCCAGTCGATGCCGATCACGCTCCCTCCCGCCTCGGCCAGGAGCGGCAAGAGCTCCGGGTTGCCGGTGCCGAAGTGGATCACCGGCGCCCGGGCGGCTGCGGCGGCGATGGCAATGCGGGCATGGGGCAGCACGTAGCGGCGATAGTCGTCGGGGCCGAGGCAGCCGACCCAGCTGTCGAAGAGCTGCACCACCTGCGCGCCGGCGTCGAGCTGGGCCACGAGGTAACGGCTCACGCTGCGGGCGATCCGCCCGAGCAGGTCGTGCCAGGCTGATTCGTGCCGCATCATGAACGACTTGGTGGCCGTCCAGGCCTTGCTCGTGCCGCCTTCGATGCAATAGCCGGCCAGGGTGAAGGGCGCGCCGGCGAAGCCGATCACCGGGATCGAATCGGCGAGGCCGGCCCGGGTCGCCGCGACGGTGTCCATCACGAAGCCGAGGCGATCGACGTCGTCGAGTTCGTGGATCCGCCGCAGGTCGTCCGGCTCGCGAACCGGGTTGTGGATCACCGGGCCGTCGCCGGGGGTGAACTCGAGGTCGAGCCCCATCGGTTCGAGGATTGGCAACAGGTCGCTGAAGATGATCGCCGCATCCACCCCCAGCCGCTCGACCGTGGCGATCATCACCTCGGCCGAGAGCCGCGGCGACTTGCAGAGTTCGAGGAAACCCACCTGCGACCGCACGGCCCGGTATTCCGGCAGGTAGCGGCCGGCCTGTCGCATCAGCCAGACGGGCGTCCGCTCGACCGGTTCCCGCCGGCAGGCCCGCATGAAGAGCGACTGCTGCCGCGGGTCGGCGGAATCGATCGGGGGAGCGGTGGGCTGATCGGACATGGGTTCCAGAGTATGGCTCATCAGGGAGTTCCGTGGGTGAACCCGCAGGGACCGGGGCGGCCCGTGCGATCGTGCCGGATGGTGGCTTCGGGCCGACCAGTCGGCCAGCGGCGAATCGGTGCCCGGCGGAGGCGGCCCGTCGTACCATCCCGCCCGCAGCACACTACACTTTATCGAGCCCGGCTGAGCCGACGGGCTCTTCCCCGGATCGCCATGACCGCTTTCCTTTCAGGCATCTCGATCGTCTGCTTCGCCGCCAGCTACGCGGTGGCGCTCGCCTGCGAGGCCTCCCGGCTCGTGTTTCGCTCCGGGGTGCGGGGCATGGTGATGGTGGGTTTCGCGGCGGCCGGGCTGCTCGCCCACACGCTGTTTCTCGGCTGGCGGGCCGTGACCGAGGCGGCTGTGCCGCTGTCGAGCCCGTTCGATTGGTATCTGCTGGCGGCCTGGCTCTTGGCCGCGGGCTACCTCTGGCTCGCGCTTGCCAATCCGCGGACGCCCGTGGGGCTGTTTCTGCTGCCAGTCGTGCTCGCGCTGGTTGGGGCGGCCACCTTCGCCTCCGATCAGCCCTTCCTTCAGAGTCCGGCGGCTCGGGCCTGGGCCCGGATCCACGGCAGCTTTAACCTCGCCTTCAGTGTGTGCGTGTCGCTCGGCGCGGTGGCGGGGCTGATGTGGCTGATCCAGGCGGGCCGGCTGGCCCGCAAACAGTCGCCGATTCGAGGCTTTCGGATGCCGAGCCTCGAGCGGCTCGCCCAGGTGACCCACCGGATGCTCGGGATCGCCGCCTGGACGGCCGTGGCCGGTTTCGTGTCGGGCATCGTGCTCAATGCCGTCAAGCTGCCGGAGTCGGTGCCCTGGAGCGATCCGGTCGTGCTGCGGATGGGCCTTGTGGTCGGTTGGCTCGTGGCGGCTGACGCGGTGGCGCTCGCCACGCGGCGACGGCCGGCCGGCGATCGCATCGCGGCCTGGCTGTCGGTCGTGAGCCTGGTGGTGCTGACGGGCTCGTTGGCCTGGGGCCTGGTCGCGCCTTCGCAGCATGGCCGGCCCGCGGCGGCGGTCGTCGAGGAGGTGGCCTCATGACTGCCACCGCTGCAGGAACGGCGACCACGCTGGCACTCGTGGGGGCGACGCACCGCACGGTGCCGCTCGAGCTGCGGGAGCGGCTGGCCTTCTCGGCCGATCAGGCGGCCACAGCCCTGGCCGCGTTTCAGCGGCGGTTTCCCGGCCGGGAGGCCGTGCTGCTCTCGACCTGCAACCGTGTCGAGCTTTATGCGGCCGGCGAGCATGACCAGCCGGCGCCGGCTGCCGACGAACTGATCGCCTTCCTGGCCGAGCGGCGGGAGATCGATCCGGCGCGGCTCGCGCCGGTGCTCACCCGGCAGAGCGACGAGGCGGTCCCGCAGCATCTCTTTTCGGTGGCGTCCGGACTCGACAGCATGGTGCTCGGGGAGCCGCAGATCCTCGGCCAGGTGAAGCAGGCCTGGGTGCTGGCCCAGGAGCAGGGCACGAGCGGTCCACTGACGGCCACGATGTTTCAGGCGGCGCTGCGCACCGCGAAGCGGGTGGCCACCGAGACGGCGATCGGCCGGGAACGGACGAGCATTCCCAGTGTGGCCGTGGCCGACTTCGCCTCGGGTGTGTTCGAGCGGTTCGACGACAAGCGGGTGCTCCTCGTGGGCGCGGGCAAGATGGCCGCCGAGACGCTCCGCTATCTCCGGGAGGCCGGGGCCCGCGACGTCGCGGTGCTCAACCGCACGGCCAGCCGGGCCGTGGAGCTTGCCGCCCGACTCGGGGCCAGGCCGGGAGCCTTTCGGGATCTCGCAGACGAATTGGTGGCGGCGGATCTCGTGGTGAGCACGACCGGCGCCGACGAATCGGTCGTGTCGCTCGAGCTCTTCGAGTCGCTCGAGCCCCGCCGGCAGGGCCGGCCGCTGGTCGTGCTCGATCTGGCTGTGCCGCGTGACTTCGATCCCCGGATCGGCGACAAGCCGGGGGTGTGGCTCTACTCGATCGACGACCTCGTCGCCGCCTGCGATGCCAACCGCAAGAGCCGGCAGCGGGAGATGCCGGCGGCCTTGGCGATCATCGAGGAGGAGACCCTGCGGTTCATGGCCGATATGCACCACCGCACGACGGCGCCGGTGATCGAGCAGCTGCGGGCCGGCTGGAGCGAGACGGGCGCTGCCGAACTCGAGCGGCTCTTCCGCCGCCTGCCCGGGCTCGGCGATACGGAACGCGACGAGATCCGCCAGGCCTTCGAGCGGTATGCGGCGAAGCTCCTCCACCCGCCGCTTGTCTCGCTCCGCACCGAGAGTCGCTCGGGCCCGCCCCACGGACTCCTCAACGCCCTCCGACGACTCTTTCAGCTCGGGGAATAGGCGGGCGGGCAGCGGCGACGTTGCTGGTGCCGGAGCTGCCCGCCCTTTTTGAGCGCTTCGATCCGCGAGCGTTGGCTATCTGCCGTCGCGGCGGGCCTGCTTCCGCTTGCCCGATGTGATGTCGTGACCCCGTCGCCTCGTCGAGAGGCCGTCGAGCTTGATCTGGGTGCGGGTGGCCGAAGCCTTCGCCGAACGTTGCTTTTTGGGGTCATAGCCGATCGCCTGGCCGGTCGCCGGCACAGCCAGCGCCTTTCGCTTGCCCGCCTGGCGAGCCTTCTTCGAGGCGGCGGCAGGCCCGGGGGCGGCAGCCTTCGCCGGCCGGGCAGCGGCGGCCTTCGCGGTGGCGGCCCGAGCTGAAGTCGGCTTGCGGGCCGGTTTCGCAGCGGACTTCTTGGCCGCCTTCTTGGTGGCCGGCTTGGCGGCGGAGCTGCCGACGGCGGCTCGCTCCATCGAGGCCACCGCCTTGCTCACCGCTTCAGCCGCTTCGGTGATCCGGGCCTCGATCCGCTTGACGGCGGCAGCGAAGAGTTCCGACTTGTCGAGCGAACGCGTGTTGGCCTGCTCGCCGTTGCGGGCCGATCGCTTGGTGGCCATCGACTGCCGCTTGAAGAGGTCCTGCCACTTGTCGCGGAGGGTCCGCGCCTTCGCGAGCGTCGCCTGCAGCTGCTTGTGGCTGGCTTCCGAGAGCGCCCGGCCCACGCTGCTGTCGAGGATCCGCCGTTCGGCGAGCGTCAGGAGGGTCTGCGGGTTACCGGCAGAAGGACGAGCGCCGCGGGATGACTTGGCCATGAGACGTGACATGCTCCGAGTGTGAAGAATGGAAAGCAACCCGCGTTGTTTCGAGCGGGCCGATTGCGGGTCGGGAGATCCACGGCGAGCCGTCCTCGCCGCCTCGAGCGACACCGCCGATTGCGTGAAGCTTATCGTCTCGGGCAGCCTCGCTGGTGGAAAGATTTCCCGCAGGGGAAGGTTGTGAAATCGCCTGGAAAAACAGTGAAGAATCGGGGTTGAACAACTTGTCATCCAGTTTTTGCAATCGTATGTTGACTTTGTCGGACGGGCTGCGGCGCTGCCCCCGCCCGCGTGTGCATCCAAGGCCCCTGGATTCCTGCCGTCCTATGCTTCCGGGATTGCTTGTGACAGGCCGCCACTGGGCGGTGGTTTCGCTTCTGATCCTCGCCTGCGGCTGCTCGCGGCTGCCCGACTCGACCTTCACGCTCCGGGCCGACGCCGAGAAGCTGGAACTGCCGGAGAAACACAAGCGGCAGGTCGCCGAGTATCTGGCGATGTTCCACGGCACGCCGGCCAATCCACGGATGGCGGAGCCCGACGAGGCGGCCGTGGAGAAGGCGGTGGAGGCCCAGGAGGCGGCGGCCGACGCCGCAGACGAGGCTGCCGCAGACGGGGAGGCGGCCCCGCCGGCAGCGGGCGGGCAGGCGTCCGTTTTTCAGATCGCCGGGGCTGACCGACCGGGCTTCGAACGGATGCACCTCCAGCTCGGCCGCGCGGTCTACACGGCCCAGTGTGCCGGCTGCCATGGCACCACCGGCGACGGCAAGGGGCCGGCCGGTTCCCACCTCAATCCGCCCCCCCGCGACTACCGCAATGGCGTTTTCAAGTTCACTTCCACGCCGCGAGGCTCGAAGCCGCGGCGTGAGGACCTGCGGCGAATCCTGAAATACGGCGCCAAGGGCACGAGCATGCCGGCCTTCCGCTTTCTCCCCGAGGAGGAGCGGGAGGCGGTGCTCGATTATGTGATGGTGCTCGCCTCGCGGGGCGAACTGGAGATCAACCTGCTCCGGGAGGCGGAGACGGAGCTCGACGAGGAGGACGACTTCGATCCCGAGGTGGTCGCAGAGTATGTCACCGACATCGCCGATTCCTGGGAGCGGGCCGATGAGGAGCTGGTGCGGCCGCTGACGGTCAATCCGCCCCGGTCGGAGGAGACGATCCAGCAGGGGGCCGTCGCCTTCGCGGAGCTGTACTGCATCAAGTGCCATGGGCCCGACGCCCGCGGGAGCAAGTCGGCCGACGTCGGGCAGGACATCTGGGGGCGAACGGCCTATCCGGCAAACCTCGCGATGGGCATGCTCCACGGCGGCCGGCGGCCGATCGACATCTACCGTCGGATTTACTCCGGGATCAACGGCACGCCGATGCCGTCGTCGAAGGATCCCAACACGGCGATCGACGAGACACCGGAGGAGCGGTCGGAGCGAATCTGGCATCTCGTCCACTTCGTCACCGCCGTGATCGAAAACAATCGGGTTCCGCCCGATTGCCAGGAGGCGATCTACGACGTCCTTCAGGAGCAGGCGGCGCCGGCCAAGGATGCCGCGGGCCTGGGGGACGGTGGGCCGGGTGCACTCGTGTTCGCGGAGGAGGGGCTGTGAGCGGCGACAGCATCACGGAACGTGAGGTCCGGCTCGCCCGGCTTCAGGAGGAGGCGGCCCGGCTCCAGGCGGAGATCGACGCCGAGCAGTTCGGCAAGGCGGCCGGCGAATGGGCCCGGCGAGGCTACTACCTCACCTACTACGCCACCGCCGGCTTCTTTCTGGGCATGGTGGGGGCGCTTGTCAGCCTGATGTTCAACATCATCGGGGCGAGCCTGGCCGGCAAGGATCCGCTCCAGATCATCCGCGTCTATCTCACCTTCGGCCTGGGCGAGAAGGCGCTCGATCCCGCCTTCGACAACGGCCTGGCCCTGGCGATGGGCTGCGTCCTCTACATCGCCACCGGGATGCTCCTGGGCATCATCTTTCAGGTGGTGCTGTCGCGGTATGCCGCCCAGGGCGGGCTTGTGAACCGGCTCATCTGGGCGACGGCGGTGGCCGTGGCGATCTGGCTGGTGAACTTCTATCTCTTGATCTCCTGGATTCAGCCCCTGTTGTTCGGGGGCAACTGGATCGTCGACAACCGCCACCTTCCCTGGTGGGTGGCGGTCGCGACCCACCTCGTGTTCGGCTGGACAATGGCCCTGATCTATCCCTGGGGCGAGTTCCGCCCCTATCGCCCGCAGACGGAGAACGCATGAAAGCCGCCGCCGC
>JBJOHE010000304.1:0-15361 GCA_046047895.1 Planctomycetota bacterium
CATGACTCAAACCGGCGGCCCTCAAGTTGTCTGGCTCCGAATCGGGAACAGCACAAACCCCGTGCTGTTTCAGTGGCTTGAGCCCCTCTGGCCAGAAATCATTCGAGAACTTCGGATGGGCCAAGGGCTGGTTGAGGTTGGCGAGCGGCCGAAGCGCTGACGCCAAAGCCGTGCACGTGACGGTTCGCCCGGCCCATCGTCAACGCCGATTTGACGCCCAGTTCAGGGAGGCCGGTTGGGCCCTGAACCGTCTACAACGTGGACACGAATGACGCCGAAGTGCTCACCGAACTCTGGGATGCGTGGGTTCCTGCCGACCATCCTCCTGTCCGAGCAATGGTGCAGGTCGGCCTCGGGAAAGCCTGCAAGGTCGAGATGGTCGTGACGGCGGCGGTTCCAGAAGGGTGAGCCACGGACAGGTCACCGTTTCGCCACCAACTTGTCCTTCTCGGCCCGGCGCAGCCTCTTGATCGCTCGGGAGCCAGTGCCGCCGAGTTACCCCGACTAGCACCCCGACCTGTTGCCTCATCAGCGGTTTCGCCCGAGGAATCCGGCGGTGGCCCCTCGATTGCAAATCCGCCATCGTCGGTTCGACTCCGACCGGAGCCTCTTTCTTTTCTCTCGTGCCGCCCGCCTCATACCCGCCCCATGCCCTGAACCCGACGCCAGGCCGAGAGTTGCCCGAGGTGCATGTTCTCGTGGGCGGCCATTACGAACACGAAGCAGTCGCCGAGGGTCGGCAAGAAGCCGCGAACGGCCTCCAGCGGCGTGGTTTCCGACCAGCGAGACTCTGGGACCTGGGGCAGAGCGGCGGCGATCTCGCGGTGGGCGGCTTCGAGGGCCTGGAGGAGCGCGGCCTTCGAGGGGTATTGGCTGGCATCGCTGGACGGGCTCGAATTCCAGTCGAAGCGGGCGGCCCAATCAGCTGGGCAGGCGGGCTTCACGCCGATCATGGCCGCGAGCATGTCGGCCGTGCAGGCGAGATGACCGAGTACCCAGGCCGGATGGTTCATGCCCGGTGCCGGCTGGAGCGCCATCTGTTCGGCGGAAAGATCGGCCACGAGCCGGTTCGCGTAGCCGAGGTTCAAGTTCCAGGTGTGAAGCAGGGGGGCGATCATGCGAGCCTCCAAGAGTAAATGAGATGACAGGGATACCAGATCGACGGCGTTCCTTCGACTCCGATCGCCCGACCAACGGGAGGCCTGTTGACGCCTGATGCCCCGGTCTACGGCCCGCTGGCGATCGAACCGCCGTCCCCGTCCAGATTAGACTCACGGGCGATGACCCTCTCCGGCGATGAATTCCTGCGACTCGAAAGCCTGATCTATCGGCCCGTGTCGACCCGGCCCGACTGGCTCAAGGCCTGGCGGAACGAGGCGAACTATCTCCTGTTTCTCGCCCGTCGAGCGAGCGACGCCGACGATAGCGAATTGCTCGAGGAACTCGAGGATCAGGCCCGCGAGATGGCGGACATGGTCGAGGCGCGGTGGCAGGCGGAAGGGCTCTGAAGGCGACTTCCCTCTTCACCCGCGGCGGACGCCGGCGGCCTCCATCTGCCGCCAGGCCTCAGCGACCGAGCCGTCGAGGTCGATGCCGCGGCAGCCCGCTTCGACGACGGTCGCATCGTAGCCGAGCCGCCGCGCGTCGAGTGCGGTGTGGAGCACGCAGTAATCGGTCGCCAGGCCGGCCAGCACGATTTCGGCCGCCTTGAAGTCGCGGAGGAGGGCATCGAGGCCCACCGGGGTCGTGCCGTCGTTTTCGAAAAAGGCCGAATAACTGTCGATCTCCCGTCGTATTCCCTTGCGGATGAGACCCGCGTCGGGCGGAACCTCGAGGTCGGGGTGAAAGGCAGCCCCCGACGTGTCGGCGACGCAGTGATCCGGCCACAGCATCTGCGGGCCGGACGGGAGTGTCAGTGGGTCATAGACCCGCCGTCCGGGATGGCTCGAAGCAAAGGAGACGTGGCCCGGTGGATGCCAGTCCTGCGTGAGGATCACCCGCGGGAAACTCCGTATCAAGTCATTCACAACCGGAACCACCGCATCGGCATCCGGAACGGCCAGCGCTCCGCCGGCGCAGAAGTCGCGTTGGATGTCGACGACGACGAGAACTCGGTTCACAGTCGCCCATGGTACCGCCCGTGGATGCCCGGCGGCGGCCGGCGTGGCTGTCAGGCCGCACCTTGGCTGCGGCCTCGACGGCCCAAGGCTGCAGGGGCCATGGATGGGCCTGGGGCGTGAAGGATGACCGCCGGCCAGGAAGGCCGGCGTGGCCGTCAGGCCGCACCTTGGCTGCGGCCTCGACGGCCCAAGGCTGCAGGGGCCATGGATGGCCCTGCAGCCGTATAATCAGTGCTGCAGTTTCTTGTAGCGGAAGCGATGCGGCTCGTCGGCGTCGAGGCCGAGTCGTTCCTTGCGGCTCCGCTCGTAGACCTCGAAGTTGCCCTCGCAGACGTGCACGTAGCCGTCGCCCTCGAAGGCGATGATGTGGGTGGCAAGCCTGTCGAGAAACCACCGGTCGTGGGTGATCACCACCACGCTACCGGCGAAGCTCGTGATGCCCTCCTCAAGCGAGCGAAGGGTATCGACGTCGAGATCGTTCGTCGGCTCGTCCAGGAGGAGGAGGTTGGCGCCGCCCCGGAGCAGCTTGGCGAGATGCACGCGGTTGCGCTCTCCGCCGGAGAGCGTGCCCACCTTCTTCTGCTGGTCGGGGCCCATGAAGTTGAACTTCGCCACGTAGCTCCGGGCGTTGACCGTCCGCTTGCCGAGTTCGATCGTGTCGTGGCCCTCCGAGATCTCCTCGAACACGCTCTTGTTCGGGTCGAGCGCGTCGCGGTTCTGGTCGACGTAGCCGATGTCGACCGTGCTGCCCACCTTGATCGTGCCGCTGTCGGGCTGCTCCTGGCCGACGAGCATCCTGAAGAGGGTGGTCTTGCCGGCGCCGTTAGGGCCGATGATGCCCACGATGCCTCCCGGCGGCAGCCGGAAGGAGAGGTTTTCAAACAGCAGCTTGTCGCCGAACGCCTTGGAGATGTTTTCGGCCTCGATCACCTGATCGCCCAGCGGCCGACTGGCCGGGATGAAGATCTCGAGATCCTGATCCCGCACGGCCGCCTGCTCGGCGGCCAGCTTCTCGTAGGCCGCCATGCGGGCCTTGCTTTTGGCCTGCCGGGCCTTGGGCGACATCCGCACCCATTCGAGCTCCTTGTCGAGCGTCTTCTGGCGGGCGCTGGCCTGCTTCTCCTCCAGCTCCAGACGGGCCTTCTTCTGCTCGAGCCAGGCCGTGTAGTTGCCCTCGAAGGGGATGCCGCGGCCGTGGTCGACCTCGAGGATCCACTTGGCCACGTTATCGAGGAAGTAGCGATCGTGGGTCACGGCCACCACGGTACCCGGGTATTCGGCCAGATGCCGTTCCAGCCAGTTCACGCTCTCGGCGTCGAGATGGTTCGTGGGCTCGTCCAGCAGGAGCAGATCGGGCTTTTCGAGCAACAGCTTGCAGAGCGCGATCCGGCGACGCTCGCCGCCCGAGAGCGTGGTCACTCCCCAGTCACCCGGCGGAAGGTTCATCGCGTCCATCGCGATTTCGATCTGCCGGTCGAGATCCCAGAGATTCTTGACGTCGATCTCATCCTGGACGGTGGCCTGTTCCTCGAGGAGCTTTTCCATCTCCTCGGGTTCCATCGGCTCGCCGAGCCGGGCGTTGATCTCCTCGAACCGCCGGAGCACGTCGCGGGAGTGGCCCACGGCCTCCTGGACGTTTTCGAAAACCGTCTTGTCGGGGTCGAGCTTGGGCTCCTGCTCCAGATAGCCCACGGAATACCCGTCGGCCAGCCGGGCTTCGCCCTCGAACTCCTTGTCGATGCCCGCCATGATCTTCATCAGCGTGCTCTTGCCCGCGCCGTTCCGCCCGAGGAGGCCGATCTTCGCCCCGGGATAGAAGGCGAGGTTGATGTCCTTCAGCAGCTCCCGCTGGCCGAACTTCTTGGTGAGGTGGGAGATCTGGAAGATGAAGGCGGCGCCCATGGAAGAGAGTCCGATCGTGAAGGCGAGGGTGAAAGCCACGCAGGCGGGAACAGCGGGCCGCGGCGAGCCAGAATGGCTCATCGGAAACGTCGCTGCCGAAGACCGACAGTCTAGCGGGTTTCGCTCCGACCCGCGACGGTGGCTCGTTGCAGGGGCCGGGATGATGCACTACGATCCGGCGGAAGGGTGCCCGTCCAGTGCCGGCCGGCCGCCACGAGCCCAGGAGCCATGCCATGCCCGAGTACGTCCATCCCGAGGTGCTTGTCTCGACCGAGTGGGTCGCGGAGCACCTCTCCGACCCGAACGTGCGGATCGTGGAGTCGGACGAGGATCGGGCGCTCTACGTGCAGGGGCACATTCCCGGCGCGGTCGAAATCGACTGGCAGACCGACCTTCAGGATCCGCTGGAGCGGGATTACATCGATCGCGAGGCCTTCGAACGGCTCTGCGCCGAGCGGGGCATCTCCAATGACACCACCGTGGTCTTCTACGGCGACAAGAGCAATTGGTGGGCCTGCTACGCCTTCTGGGTCTTCAAGCTCTACGGCCACGAGAACTGCCGGATCATGAACGGCGGCCGGAAGCGGTGGGAACTCGACGGCCGGGCCTGGTCGAGCGAGCGGGTGGCGTATCCGCCGGCCAGCTACGTGGCCAAGGAGCGGGATCCGGCGGTGCGAGCCCTGCGAGACGAGGTGCTCAAGCACTGCAAGGCAGGCAAGCAGCTGCTCGACGTCCGCAGCCCGGAGGAATACCGCGGCGAGCGGATGCACATGCCCGACTATCCCAACGAAGGGGCGGTGCGAGGCGGCCACATTCCCGGCGCCCTGAACGTGCCCTGGCCGATGAACTGCAATGACGATGGCACCTTCAAGCAGGTCCGCGACCTGGAGAAGCTCTACATCAAAGAGCTGAAGCTCAAGCGGCGGTCGCCGACGGTGGCCTACTGTCGGATCGGCGAGCGGTCGAGCCTCACCTGGTTCGTGCTCAAGTATCTGCTCGGCTTCGGGAACGTGAAAAACTACGATGGCTCCTGGCTCGAATGGGGCAACTGCGTGCGGGTGCCGATCGCGAAGGGGGCCGAGCCCGGCGGTGGTGCCGCCGCGGTCGCGCCGGCGGAGCCGGCCGCCCCGGAAACGGCCGCAGCGGTTGTGGCCGAAGCCGCCTCAGACGCGGCCGGCGACGGCGACTCCACGGTCGCGGGCTGAGCGATGAGCGGCCTGCGGCAGCGTCTCGACGAAGTCGTGGAAGAGTTTTCCGACCTCGACGGTCGAGAAAAGCTCGAATTGCTCGTCGAGTATGCGGCCGGACTGCCGCCGCTCGACCCCGAGCACGAGGCCCGCAAGGCCGCGGCCGAGGGGCGGATTCACGAGTGCCAGACCCCGGTCTTTCTCTGGACGGAGATGGCCGCCGACGGCACGGCCCGGCTGGTGGCCGATGTCGCTCCGGAGGCGCCGACGGTAAAGGGATTCGTGGCGATCCTGGCGACCGCGATCGCGGGACGGCCGGCAGCGGATGTGGCTGAATTACCTGAGGATTTTGCCGAGGTGATCGGGCTTGGGCCCGTCCTGGGGATGCTCCGGTCGCGGGGCCTGCGGGCGATCACCCAGCGGGTGAAACGGGGCTTTGCCGCCGCCGGCTGAGCCTCGCTCGGCAGCGGTGGCCCGGGCTTCCCTCGCACGGGCCGATCGGGGAGGATTGCGGCCCATGATCCGTTCCATCCCGGGGGAGACTTTGAGTGTCACCTGCTGAGAAGGTCGTCGCCGGCATCGATCTTGGCGGCACCGCCATCAACTACACGTTCCTCGACGAGCGAGGTGAGTTCCTGATCGCGGGGCTCTGCGAGCATCCCGCCCGGAGCGTCGAAGGCCCGACCGTCTGCCTCAGCCAAATCGCCGACGGGCTCGCCGCGGCGGCGGCCAAGGCCGGCGTGCCGCTGGCCGCCCTGACCGCGGCCGGCCTCGACACTCCCGGCCCGGCGAGCGCCGCCGGCGTGCTCAGCCGCAGGGGCTCCACCAACTTCGTGCATCCTGAGTGGGCCGGCTTCGACATCCGGGCCGGCCTCGAGGAGCGGCTCGGGATTCCCGTGGCCTATCTCAACGACGGCAACGCCGCTGCCCTCTGGGGCCATGTCTCGATCTTCGGCTCCGAAAACCAGGCCACCAGTGTGTCGGCGATCATCGGCACCGGCCTCGGGGGCGGCGTGATCACCCGCGGTCGGGTGGTTACCGGCCGCAACGGCTTCGGCGGCGAACTGGGCCACGTGCTCATTCCCTACCAGGCGATCCCCGGCATCGAAGGGCTCGTGCCCCGTTGCAACTGCGGGCGGATCGGCGATCTCGAGTCGCTCTGCTCGCTCACGGCGATTCGCCAGACGCTTCTGCCCCACTTTCTCACCCGGCACCCCGACCATCCGCTCGCGGCCGAGGCCGACATCGCCACTGCCGCCAAACGGGTGCGGGGCCTGGCGGAGCGGGGTGATGAGCTGTGTCGCGAGATCTTCCGCGTGCAGGCCCGGGCGCTCGGTCTCTTCTTCGACGAAATGATCAACGTCTTCGACCCCGACGCCCTGATCGTGGGGGGCGGTGCGATCGAGGCCGATGAGTCCTTCCGCGGCTGGTTCCTCGAGGAAATCCGGGCGGGGATGCCGAACCAGCGGGAGGAACAGGCCGATTTGCCGCTGCGGATCATTCCCGACGGTGATACCGCCGGGGCTCGTGGTGCGGCCCTCGACGCCGCCCGCATCGTTCGCGAACGCGGCCTGTAGCCCCGCCGCCGAGCCTGGCAGGGTTTCCTTCGGCAGGATCAGCCGACGGAATCGATCACGGGCAGGGCAGGCAGGCCGTTGGGCTGGCGACGCAGGCCGCCGGCGGGAGCCGGCGTCGGGGCTGGCATCGCGTCGGCCTCGGCTGGTCGCCGCGGCGGCCCGAGGATCATCAGCCTCGCGGTGGCCAGGAGCCCGCCGAGCGAGCCGAAGGTGGCCTCCACCGCCGCCGGTTCGTAGCCGCAGTGCACCATGCAATCGGCGCACTTCGGATTGCCGCTCTGCCGGCCGTAGGCGTCCCAGTCGGTCTCTTCCATCAGCTCGCGGAAGGTGGCGGCGTAGCCCTCGTCGAGCAGGTAGCAGGGCCGCTGCCAGCCGAAGAGGTTGTAGGTGGGCGTGCCCCAGGGAAGGCATTCAAGCTCCCAATCGCCCTTGAGAAACTCGAGGAACACGGGCGACTGGTTGAACTTCCAGCGGCGGGGCGCCCCGTCGAGCATCCGTCGGAAGAGCGACTGGCTCCGCTGTCGCCGCAGGAAGTGCTCCTGGTCGGGCGCCTTGGCATATGAGTAGCCCGGCGAGATCATCATGCCCTCCACGCCGAGGGCCATCGCCTCGTCGAAGAAGGACCGATAGCGATCCGGGTCGGCGTCGGCGAACAGCGTCGAGTTGGTGGTGACTCGGAAGCCGGCCCGGCGGGCGGCGCGGATCGCCGCCACGGCCATGTCGAAGACGCCCTCACGGCAGACGGCGTGGTCGTGTTCCTGCCGCGGCCCGTCGAGGTGCACCGAGAAGGCGAGGTAGGGCGAGGGCTTGAAGTGGGGCAGCATCTCCTCGAGCTTGATCGCGTTCGTGCAGAGGTAGAGATACTTCTTGCGGGCCACGATGCCCGCCACGATCTGTTCGATCTGCGGATGGAGGAGCGGCTCGCCGCCGGGAATCGACACGATCGGCGCCCCGCATTCGTCGACGGCCGCGAAGCACTGCTCTGGCGAGAGCTGCGAGCGGAGGATCTCGGTGGGGTGCTGGATCTTACCGCAGCCACCGCAGGCGAGATTGCAGCGAAACAAGGGCTCGAGCATGAGCACGAGCGGGTAGCGGCGGTTGCCGCGGAGCCGCTGGAGGGCCACGTGGCGGAGCACCGCGATCATCTGGCCAACGGGAACACTCATGCCCTGGGCTCCCGGAGCGGATCGACGGCCGCCGCCCGGCAGAGCGCCACGAGCGGGAAGTAGATCCTGTAGAAGTGGTATCGGAGATAGAAGACCTGAGGAAACCCGGTGCCGGTGAACTCCGGCTCCGCCCAGCTGCCGTCGGCGGCCTGCCGGCCGATGAGCCAGTCGATGCCGCGAGCGACCGCCTCCGACCGCAGCCTGCCGGCCGCCACGAGGCCGGCGATTCCCCAGGCCGTCTGGGACGGGGTGGTGGTGCCCACGCCTGCCAGGCCGGGGTCGGCGTAGCTCTCCGGGGATTCACCCCAGCCGCCGTCGGTCTGCTGGTGGGCCTCGAGCCAGTCGGCTCCGCGATGCACCGCAGGATCGTCGGGGCCGAGGCCGATCGCCCGGAGGCCCTCGAGCGCCTGCCAGGTGCCGTAGACATGGTTCACGCCCCAGCGGCCAAACCAGCTGCCGCTCGGCTCCTGGCTCGACCGCAGGTAGGCGATCCCGCGATCCACGCTGGGGTGGCCGCCGCGGAAGCCGAGCTTGCCCAAGGCCTCGAGCACCCGGCCGCTCACGTCGGGGGTGCTCGGATCGATCATCGCGTTGTGGTCGGCGAAGGGAACCTTGCAGAGAAACGCCAGGTTGTTATCGCGATCGAACGCACCCCAGCCGCCGTCGGAGCTCTGCATCGCCTCCAGCCAGGCGACGGCCCGGCCGACCGCCGCGGCCACCCGCCGCTCACGGCTTCGGTCGGCCACGTCGGAGCCGCCCAGCCTCTGCCAGGTGGCGAGGGCGACGAGCACCATCGCCGTGTCGTCGATGTCAGGGTAGTAGCGGTTTGCGTATTGGAAGCACCAGCCGGAGGGCTCGACCGACCGACCGGCGGGCAGGTTTCTGGCCCAGTCGCCCGGCGTACGGAGCTCGTGCTCGAGCAGCCAGTCGATGCCCCGCTCCACCGCGGTCGGCCCGCCTGCCGTGGCCGCCGGCTGCTGCCCGCCAGCTTCCACAAGCGCGAGCACCGAGATCGCCGTGTCCCAGACGGGCGAGCGGCAGGGCTCGAGCCGTACGGTCCCGTCGGACTGAGGTTCGACCAAGGCTTCAAGCTGCCGCCATGCCTCCTGGACCTCCGCCGAATCCTCTTCGCACCCTAGCGAGCGGAAGGCGATGATGCTCCAGACGATCGGCGGAAAAATCGCTCCTAGGCCGTCGCTGCCATCGAGTCGTTCGAGCATCCAGCGGCGGCAGGCCTGCACGGCCCGGGCCCGGAAGGGGACCAGCCCGATCCCCTCGCAGCTTTTGATGACCCGATCAACGCCGCGGAAGAACCTGGCCCAGCCCCCCTCGCGGACTCCGGCCGGCCGCTGCGGCGAGTCGGCGAAGAGTTCGGCGATGCCGCGTTCGGGCGGTGTGGGCCTCACTGGCCGAAACGCCCACATCAGCGACAGGGGAACGATCATCGTCCGCGACCAGGACGAGACCCGCAGGAGATTCACCGGAAACCACGAGGGCAGGAGCACGATCTCCGGCGGCACGGCGGGGCAGGCTGAATAGGGCATTTGCCCGAGCAGCGCCAGGTAGAACTTCGTGAAGCTGTTCACGGCCCAGGGGCCACCGGCCGCGGCAATGGCCCCACGAGCCCGCCGCAGCGGCTCGGAGTCGGGGGCGTGGCCCATGAGTTTGAGCACGAGGTAGGCCTTCACGCTCGCGCTGACATCGACCGGGCCGCCCGGATAGATCGCCCAGCCTCCGGCGGGCAGCTGCTCGGCAAGGATCCGCCGGGCCGCCGCCTCGACGGTCGGGCCCTCAAGCTTTCCGGCCCAGGCTCGCAGGAGCAGGTATTCGCTCTCGAGGATCGTGTCGCCTTCGAGCGGCGCCCGCCAGTGGCCGTCGGGATGCTGATGCGACGCGAGCCAGGCGGCCGTGCGACCGATCGCTTTGTGAGCGGCGTTGGGTCGCGACCACCCGGGAGGTGGGCCATCCGGGAAGTCGCCCGGCCTGCGCCGCGGGCGGTCGGCCGCCGGGGGGACGTCGAGCCACCGGACGGCTCCCGCCGGCTGGCCCGCGTTCGATCCCGTGAATGTCATGATCCATCCCTGTCGGTCGGCGCGGCTCGGCGATCCATCGCCTCGCGCCCGGACGTTTTCGCCCGGCGAGAATAGAGAAACCGGCGGGGAGCGACAAGTACCGGAGGCCGGCGTCAGGCTGCCGCCGAAGCCGCGTTGACCGATTGGCCGCCACCCGCTTGAGGCGGGGAAACATGGGGAAAGTTTGCCGGCAGCCAGGCAGGTCGTCAGTGCATTGGAGAGGCGAGCGGCAGCCAGATCCCGCAGCGGGTTCCCTGACCCGGCCGGGTCGAGATCGTGAGCCGGCCGCCATTGGCCTCGATCAGCCGGAGTGCCTTCGGCAGTCCCAGTCCGATGCCGCGGCCCGCCTCCCGGCCGCTGAAGAATGGATCGCAGGCCCGTTCGGCTGTCTCTTGGTCCATGCCCGGGCCGTTGTCGCAGATCTCGATCTCCGCCGCCGTGGCGGCGGGGGAGGCCACCGCGCTGATCTCCACTCGGCCGCCTTCGGCCACCGCCTCAAATGCGTTGACCGCCAGCAGTCGCAGCGCCTCGCTCACCTGGCCCGCGTCGAGCCACAGTTCCACCGTGGGAGGCAACGGCCGGCAGTGCAGCTCGACCTGGCGAGCTTCCGCCTGTGGCCTCAAGCCCGAGAGCAGGCTTTCGATCAGCGTCTCGAGTGTGGTCGCGTGCGGTTCGGGCCGCGGGGGGCGGGCGAACACCATCAGCCCTCCGATCATGTCGCGGGCTCGAAAGGCCTGGTCGACGATCGTCGCCAGCCGCCGCCGTCGCTCGGGTTCTCGCTCGTCGAGCAGCAGGGCCTGGGCTCGGGCGGCGATGTTGGCTAGGGGATTGTTGATCTCATGGCCGGCCCCGTAGGCCAACTCCCGCAGCGCAGCCTGTCGGGCCTCGGCCACCCGCTCTTGAAACCGCTCGGCCAGCGCCGCTGCGTCGGCCACCGCCAGGGCAGCCTCGGCGAGCAGGGCCCGCTGCGTGAGCGTGCGTTCGGCAGCGCCGCCGTGGCCGGCGGCCGCCTCGAGGCGGGCCGCCAGGGCCGTCAGGCTCGTCGGCAGATCGGAAGATGCGGAGGATTGAGGCTGCACCCGCGGGCACCTCTGGCAGAAGAGCGGAAAAACAGCCGACCGCCCGGGGCTCCAGCGGAACCCCGAGCGGTCGTGAATCATCTCGGCCCGACCCCGCCCACGCGGCAGGCTCAGGCGCCGGCGGCGGCGCTGGAGCCGGAGCCCGGCACGCCGGTCTCGATGTCGAGCAGGCCGCAGATCCGATCGACGAGCACTTCGGCCTCGAAGGGCTTCTGGAGAAACTCGTTGGCTCCGGAGGCCTTGAGGTCTTCGATCTTGTCGGGTTCGCACATGCCCGAGATGCAGATGATCCGCACCTCGTCCATCGTGGAGTCGCTCCGCACCCGTTGGCAGACTTCCTTGCCATTGATGTCGGGCAGCATGACGTCGAGCACGATCAGGTCGGGACGGTAGTCCTTCACCATCATGCCGGCATCAAAGCCGTTGTTGACGCTCCGGGTCTCGAACCGGCCGTCCCGCTCGAGCACGTCGGTGATCAGTTCGACGAGATCCTGGTCGTCGTCCACCACGAGAATCTTCCGCCGGCCGCTTTCGAGCGCGTCGGTGGGGATCCCGTTGTCCCGCATGAAGAGGAACAGCTGATCGCGGGGGATGCGACGGAACCGGCTGCCCGGCACGCGAAATCCCTTCAGCTGTCCGGAGTCGAAGCAGCGGATGATCGTCTGCTGACTCACCTTGCAGATCTTGGCGGCTTCGCCGGTCGTGTACACGGTCTTCTGCATGTGCCTACCACCCTCTCCCTAGCCGTGGTTTCAGCTAGTCAAAAACGACGGTCGAGAGGCCGCCTCAACAGAGAGACGGACCCGATCGCCTCGGCCTCCTTGCCATGAATCGATGCCCCGTCTTCCCCGCGGGCTTGGCCGGTGACACTCCGTGCCGCCAGAACCCCGCTCGCTGTTTGGAAAAACAGGGAAAGCCAGCCGGGCAGGGGGGACCGCGAGACGGGGGCAGGGAGGGGAAGAAGCATCCGTCTCCTCCAACCTCGATCCCTGCGGGCCATCCTTGCCAGACAACCCAACTCTACAGATCGCCCGCGCCGCGAGTCAAGATCGACCCATTCGCCGCAAGTGCCTTGCCCGCAAGGGTTTGCGTCAAGTCTCTGGAACGGTCGAAAATCCCGGACGGCCCCGCTTTCGCAGAGTTCCCGTCCGCCGCGGACTCGGTAAGTCAGCCCGCAACCGGCGAGGCAATTTCGAGGAGTTCGATGGCGGGGCGGCCGGCAAGGCCGATCGTGGCCACTCGGCCGAACACCTCCGTGCCCGGGCAGGTTTGGAGCATGACCGCCAACTCAGGCCCGGCCGCGATTCGCAACAACTCCACGTCGTGCACGTCGCAGAGGAGCCCGGCAGCGAGCAGAATGCGGCCAAGCGGCTTCGACTCGCTCCGGATGTCAGCCGCCACCTGCGGGGCGACCGCAGCCAGGTCGATCCGCACAATCCCATGTTGAACGATCCCGCCGTCACCGCGATGCAGGAGAATCTCGCGGGCGTAGCGGCCGTCGGAGCACTCGGCTCGCCGCACGACCTCGAGGCTCACCGGCCCGCCATGAAGCCGTTCCATCGCCACGGTCATGTGGCTTGTGTGATCGAGCAGATCGCGGGCCACCGGCGGCATCTGATCGGCGGAGATCGAGGCCACCTCGCCGAATCCGGCTCGGGGGGAGTGGAAGAGATCGACGAGCGGCCAGCACCGGTCCGGGCCGTGATCGGCCTTCGACTCGCTCATGTCGCCGCCACTGGATCGGGAACGGCGAGGTCAAGAAGAAACTCGAGCACCTCGCGAAGCCTCCGCAACCGGCAGCCCGCCAGGGCCTCGCCCGCCAGCCGCCGCTGCTCGGCCGCAATCGCTCGAGCGCGGGGCAGCACCTCGGCCTGGTCATAGAGCGAGCGGGCCTCGCGAAGGAGTTCTGCCAAAGGCTCGGGGCCGAGGTCGTCGCGCCGGGCGAGCCCGGCGATTTCCCGGAGCCGGGCGACGGCCGCTCGATCGAGCCGTTCGATCGCCAACGCCCAGAGCAGCGTGGGCCGGCCGCCGAGCAGATCGCCCGCGGCACGCCGGTCGTTTTCGAGATCGCCGCCCCAATCCTTGAGATCGTTGAGCACCTGAAAGCCGGTGCCGACGTGGAGCGCATAGCGACCGATCGCAGCCACCGACTCGGCCGCCACTCCCGCCAGACGAATGCCCATCGCCACGGCCGCCTCGAAGGCCGGTGAGGTCTTGAGCCCGTAGATCGCCAGGGCCTCCGCCGGGGTCAGGCCGCGATCGCCGGCGTCTCGCCACCAGAGTTCGGCGCCCTGCCCTTGCGCGAGCCGCACATGGGCGTCGGAGAGCGTGGCCACGAGGTCGGCGATCGTCTCGGCGGCGACGCCCGGGAGAAGCGATACAAGCCGGTAGCCGGCCCCGAGCAGATAGTCGCCCGCGTTGATCGCTGCAGGCACGCCCCGCTCATGATGGAGCGTCGGCCGGCCGTACCGCATCGCGTCATCGTCTTCGATGTCGTCGTGGACAAGCGACGCCTTGTGAAAGATCTCGATCGCCACGGCCGCCGTCCGGGCCGCTTCCCTGTGGGCGGCGGCCGCAGCGGTCGATCCCTGCTCGGCCCGATCAGCCGCGACCGCGTCAAAGGCGGCGAGCGTGACGAACGGCCGCAGAAACTTGCCGCCGCGGGCGAGAAAGTCGGCCGACATCACCGCCGTCGCTTCGAGCGGCGGCACCGACTCCGCGGCGAAGCACTCTGCCCCATCGCCCAGTAGACCGGGCAGCTGAACGGATTGGGCCAGCCGGGCCAATGCCGCCGGCGAGAACATCTCCGCCGCCTCACGGAGCAGCGGCAGGTAATCACCGACCGGGGCCGCCGCGCCGCCCGCCACGCCGACAAGGCCCAAGACCCACTCGACGTCGATGGCCGCCGCAGCCAGGGACGCGGGGCAGGAGGAATGCTCGGGCTCGGCCGTGACGATCGGCTGGTAGGGCACCGCGGCCACCGGCAGCGAAAACGCCGGGAGCATTCCGAACGCCTTTTCGAGGTCGGCGAGCCGGGCCACTCCCAGGATGCCGTCGTATTGGCCCGTGAGCAGCGACCCGATAGCCGAAACCGCCCGTGCTGTTGGCTCCACCGACCAGCCGCAGTCACGGGCCGCGGCCCAGATCGTCGCGATGCCACATCCCGGTCCGCAGGTGAGCGGAACGCCCCGATCGTCGTCGGCGGGCCCGCATCTCGGGCAGTCGGGCAGAAGCAGGAGCCGGCGGCCCGAGCTTCCGGCCGCAAGCCGAGGCCTCCAATATTCCGAGACGAGCGTGACCATCGTCCAGCCGACCTGGCTCGGCTCCCCACCGACGCGGCCGACGATCGCCTCGGCAACGAGCCTCAATCCGCCTGGGGAGCGAATTCCAGCCGGCAGGCCTTCAGCGTGCCAGGAGGCCACCGTGTCGGCGGCGATGGCTCGGATCCGTTCCCGGAGGTGCTTGGCTCCCGGGCAGGCTAGGCCGGCGGCAGGCTCGGCGGGAAGGGTCGTGTGATGCACCAAAACCTCTCGAGGGCGGAGATGGAAGGTACGGCCGGAGCGGCGGCCGTCTCGAGCAGGAACCGCACAAAACGCCCATTCCTAACCCCCGGGCTGCCCGAGCCCGGATGCCCTCAGAGGCTAGCAAACCCGCGGCCGATCGGAAACGTGGCCTGGCCCCCGGCGGCGGGTGGGTCAGCCTTCGGCAGGCCGAAACGGCGGGTCGAAGAAGGCCGGGAGCAGCGAGTCGACCTGGAGTAGGCCCGTCCGCGAGAGCCGCGGCTCGGGCTCGATCGCCGCGAGGAAGCCGTTGCGGTCGAGCTCGGCCCACTGGGCCGCCCACTCTGTCAGGGGGTCGACGCCGTATCGCTCCTGGAGCCGCCGCGGATCGAGCCAGCCCCGCTTGAGCTGGAGCACGAGTTCGCGGATCAGCCGCTCCCGTGGCGTCGGCACGAGGCCGCGGTGGATCGGCAGTCGGCCGGCCTCGACGGCCTCGAGATAAGGATCCCAGTGGGTCTCGTTCTGATAGTGGACCCCGGAGAGATGTCCGAAGCTCGCCACACCCAAGGCCACGAGGTCGGCTCCCTCCCAGAGCATGTCGCGATACTTGAAGTGAACCCGGGAGGGATCCTTCACAAGCGTGTAGCCGCTCGAGATCGCGTAGCCCCGGTCGAGGAATCGCTCGAAGGCCTCGTTGACCCAGGCCCGCTTCGTGGCCCAGTCGGCCACGGGCACCGTGTCGCCACCGTCCTTCGCCG